>DASYXE010000259.1:0-10963 GCA_035935375.1 Gemmatimonadaceae bacterium
TCGTGGACGATGGACAAGCTCGGCCCGATTTGCCGGGGCGTGGAAGACTGCGCGCTCGTGCTCGACGCGATTCGCGGCGCCGACGGCCGCGATCCGACCGCCGTGGATGCGGCGTTTCCGTACGACGCGCGTACGACGCCGGCCTCGTTGCGCGTCGGCTACCTCAAGAGCGCGTTCGACGCCGACCATCCGACGAAGCAATTCGACGACGCGGCGCTCGATGCCTTACGCGCGATCGGGGCGACGCTCGTCCCCATCGAGCTGCCGGACCAGCCCTGGAGTGCCATGACCATCGTACTGCGCGCCGAGGGCGCGGCGGCGTTCGATGAGCTCACGCGCTCGGGTCGCGACAAGCAGATGGCACAACAAGGCGCGGATGCGTGGCCCAACACCTTCCGGGTGGCGCGCTTCATTCCGGCCGTCGACTACGTCAACGCCAACCGCGCGCGCACGCTGGCCATGCGCGCCATGGAGCAGGCCTTCCACGATGTGGATGTGGTCGTGACGCCGACGTTCGGACCGCAGCTCGTCGCCACGAATCTGACCGGTCATCCGGCGGTGATCGTGCCTAACGGGTTCCGCGACGACGGCACCCCGGTATCGCTCACGTTCCTCGGCCGCTTGTTCGGCGAAGCCCCGGTGCTCGCGCTGGCGCGCGTCTATCAGAACCACACGGGATTCCACCGCAAGCATCCGGAGTGGCTGATGTCTGCCTAACGGCATCAGGCGGGCCCGGGCCGGGCCCGCAGCTCGTCCAGCACCCGATCGAGCTTGACCTCGATGCCGTTGATCCGTTGCGTGATCAGGTCGTGCCACCCCTCGTCGCTCGTGGGGTGCCGCATCACGAACGTCAGGGTCCCGCCCACCTCGAGGCGCGCGCAATCCACCGTGCGCAGGTCGTCGATGCCTTGCTTGCGCGCAGCCGACGCGAGCTCGGAGCGCGTGATGAGCTCCCGTCGCATCCGATTCTCGAGCAGCTTGCCATCCTTGATCAAGATGACTTCGCGCCCCTCGGCGATGCGATCGAGTCGCGGGTGCAAGAACAGGAATCGCACGACGCCGTAGTTGAGCGCGAGCAGCAGCGTCGCGCCGAACAGCCCACCAAGGAGCGAGTTGTCATTGCCGATGATGGCGTTCTGCACCGTGTTCGAAAGCACGAGCAGCACGACGAGGTCGAACGGATTCAATTGTCCGAGCTCGCGCTTGCCGGCGAGTCGCAAGCCCAAGAGCAAGAATACGTAGACCGCGATGGTGCGCACGGCTTTGTCGATGAGCGGCACGCCGGGCGTTAGGATGTCGGTCCAGATCGGATGCATGGGAAGACGCGGGTGGCGAGGAAACGTGCGGGCGGCTCGAGGGGTGATGATAGTATGACGCGCGGAACCACGGTGACCAGAGGCGCAAACCCTTCTCGTGGATCCGGTGTCGAATCAATGAAACCGAGATGCAACCCGTTCGGAGCGTGCCGATGAGTACGATGGCCTTGAATCTGTGGATGCTCGACAGCGGCCTGTCCGGCCGCCGCGCCATTCCAACGTTGCGCGTGGTCGAGCGCGCTTCCGAAACGCAGCTCGAGGGCTGGCTGAGCCGTCATGGCATCGAGTCGGCGGAAATCGAACCGGATGGGCGCGGCATGGTCGAGCTGCGCAAGTTCGTCGGCACGCCCGCTGCGCGCGCGAGTGCGATTGCGGCCATGACTCGCGTGGCGAGTGCGCAGCGCGTCGTGTTGGACCTGCGGCGTCACCGTGGCGGCGATGAGTCGATGGCCGCGCTGCTCACGAGCTTGCTGTTCGACACCGAATCGCTCTACGCCGACGAAGTGCGGCTCTCGGGCGAATCGCTGCCGGTGACGCGGCCGGAGGCACGGTGCGCACGCCAGCCGGTCGAGGTGTGGGTCAGCGGGGCGACGAGTGCGCTCGGACTCGCGTTCGCGACGAATCTCGGCCGCTTGGGACGCGCGACGGTGCGTCACTGGAACTTGTAGGCACGCGCCAGCTGCGTCGCGATTGCCCGAGCGGGGCGCCGACGCGCATCATTCGAGTCGACTCCGACTCGAGGATCGTTGGGCGTGCACGCCGGCGCTGAGCCGCTTCGCGATTGGCACCATCGGTGGGTTCCCGGCGCCGCCGGACCGGCCTCAGGGACGGTCCTGCTGTTGCACGGCACCGGCGGCGACGAATCCGACCTCATTCCGTTAGGCGCCGAGCTCGCCCCTGGCGCGTCGCTGCTGAGCCCGCGCGGTCAGGTGAGCGAGCGCGGCATGCCGCGCTTCTTCCGCCGGCACGCCGAGGGTGTATTCGATGAGGCCGACCTTCGCGCACGCGTGCCACAGCTGGCCGCCTTCGTCCGCTCTGCCGCCGGCGCGTACGGGTTCAGCCTCGACTCGCTGTTTGCGTTAGGCTACTCGAACGGGGCGAACATGGCGGCGAGCCTGATGCTGCTCGAGCCTGGACTGCTCCGCGGCGCCGCGCTGCTGCGTGCCGTCATGCCGCTCGAGCCCGCCACGATGCCCCCGCTCGCGGGCACGTCGGTGCTCCTCTCCGCCGGAAAAACTGATCCCTTTTCGCCGGCGCAGCGGGCTCAGCGCCTGGCGGACGCGCTCGCGGGCGCCGGCGCCGACGTGACGCTGCGCTGGCAGCGCGCCGGACACGAGCTCGTGCCTGGCGACCTCGAGGACACGCGCGGCTGGCTCAGCCAGCGCTTGGCCCGGGTCGGCGCGTAAACTCCGATCAGAGCTCGGGTCACCTTCTGGGAAGCGTCGTCCATGCCGTCGTATCAACGCGTCGTCTACACCGCCCTGCGCGTCATCGCGCCCTTCATCATCATGCAGCACGGTGCCCAGAAACTGCTCGGCTTGTTGGGTGGTGTCGGACTGCATCACGGCAGCGCCCCGTTGCTCTCGCTCATGGGGCTGGCCGGCATCATCGAATTCGTGGTCGCATCGCTCGTGCTCGTGGGTCTCTTCACACGGCCGGCGGCGTTCATCGTCTCGGGCGAGATGGCGGCGGCGTACGTCAAGGTGCACGCGCCGCGCGGTTTCTGGCCGATCCAGAACCATGGCGAGCTCGCCGTGGTCCTGTGTTTTACGTTTTTGTTTTTCGCGGCCTTCGGCGGCGGTCGCTACAGCTTGGACACACTCTTCTTTGGCGCAAAGGCCGAGCGGAGCGCCGAAGCGCTCCGTCTCGTGTAGTCGCGTTCGACGCTCAGAGCTCGCCGCTGTCGATCAGGCGGCGCGCCAGCGCGTCCAGCATCTGCGGTGTGTCGTACACTCCGCTGCGCAGACGGCGCTTGATCTCGTCGACCTGGCGGGGTGAGACCGCACGAGCAGCCGACCAATGCGTACGGCTGTGGGCTCGGGAGCCGTCGCGACCGCGATCGTCGCTCCTCTCGGCGGCATCGGTCCAACGCGGTGTGGTCATCATGCCATGATGATCGGTCAGACGTGGCGGAACTTTAGCGGCCTCTAGCGGGCTCGAAGTCGAGCCTGCCCGAGGGCGCGAATGCCGCCCGGCAGGCGTGTCTCGGAAATTGTTGCCGGACGCGGATTCGGTGCGTCATCCACACGCATGGCTACCATCCTGTGCGTCGATGATGACGAGTCGATCGCGCTTCTCCTCGCCGAGACACTCAAGCGAGCCGGACACGAGCCGCTGAGCGCGGCCAACGTGGCGGACGCGTTGGCGATGCTCGCGCGCGGGAACGTCGATCTGATCATCTCGGATTACCGCATGCCCGGCAACACCGGGCTCGATCTCCTCGCGCGGCTCGAGCGCGACGGCATCGACACGCCGGTCATCATGATGACGGGATACGCGAGCATCGAGCACGCGGTGGCGTCGATCAAAGCAGGCGCGGTGGACTATATCACCAAGCCGGTGCGCGCCGCGCAGCTCGAGCTCGCGGTGGAGCAGGCGCTCGAGCTCGTGCGATTGCGTCGCGAGAACGCGGCGCTCAAGCGCGAGATCATGGAAACGCGCAGCGAGCGACAGATCATCGGCGAGAGCCAAGCCATTCGACGAGCGCTGCAAGCCTCGGCATCCGCTGCTCCGACGCGCGCGACCGTGTTGTTGCAGGGCGAGTCGGGCACGGGCAAAGAGCTCTTCGCACGCGCCATTCACGAGTTGAGCGAGCGTCGCGACAAGCCGTTCATCAAGCTGAACTGCGCCGCCCTGCCGGAGGGGCTCGTCGAGAGCGCGCTGTTCGGACACGAACGCGGCGCGTTCACCGGCGCGCTCAAGCGAGTCGAGGGCGCCTTCGAGCGCGCGCACGGCGGCACGCTGCTGCTCGACGAGATCTCCGAGATGCGACTCGATCTCCAGGCGAAGCTGCTGCGCGTGCTGCAGGAACAGGAGTTCGAGCGCGTTGGTGGGACATCTCCGATTCGCGTCGACGTACGCGTGATCGCGACGACGAATCGCGACCTTGCGGCAGAAGCAACGGCGGGCCGCTTCCGGCAGGATTTGTTTTTCCGTCTGAGCGTGATTCCTGTGCGCATACCAGCGCTGCGGGAGCGGCTCGACGATATCCCGATGCTGGCGCACCGATTCGCGCTGCGCGCCGCAGCCGATGCGGGCAAAGAGGTCGCCGGCATTTCGCCGGAAGCGTTAGCCCTCCTCCAGCAGCACGAGTGGCCGGGCAACGTGCGCGAGCTTCAGCACGTGATCGAGCGTGCCGTGATCTTGAGCTCGGACGCGGTGTTGCAGGCCCGTGCGCTGGACCCGGAAACGTTCCGTGGCGCACGCGTCGACGCGTTGCAGCCCGCCGACGTGCCATCCGTGAACGGCGTGGCTAACGGATCGGCCGCGCTCAATGGCGGTGTGGTGCTGACGTCCCTGAGCCTCGACCACGCCGAAGAGGTGCTGATCGCGAAAGCCCTCGAGGTGACCGGCCGGAACCGGACTCGCGCGGCGGCCTTGCTCGGGATTTCCGTGCGCACGCTGCGCTACAAGCTGACCGGTCCGCCGTCGTCGTCGACCGCCTCGGAAGCGGCCGACGACTGAGCGATTTCGGGGTGCGGCAACCGTTGCCCGCCCTGGTCCGGCAATTCCTTCCGCGGGGCACTCTTGCCCTGCCTGTTCCGGGGCGGTACGGGCCTGCCGAACACGTGCCGGATGCGTTCTCGCCTGCTGCCTAACAATACACATCCCAAGCTGTTAGGCGCGTGCGGCTGCTCGTGCCGAGCGCATGACATTCCTCCAATTCCGTGTGGAACGTCGGTTGCTTTTGTAGGGGCCGCCGGACGGACGAACACCGTGTCCGGCGCGACTCCTTCAGCGAGAGGCATGATGTCGGACGCGGAATTGTGGCAGCGGTTGGCGGCAGGCGACGAGCAGTGTCGCGAACGGCTCATGTCGGCCCATCTCAGCCTGGTGTACCACGTGGCGCGCAGCGTCTACCGCCGGTTGGGCGGCGCCGCGGAGCTGGACGAGCTGGTGAGCGCGGGCACGCTGGGCCTTGCCGAAGCCATCGACCGCTTCGACCCGAGCCGCGGCCTGGCGTTCAGCACCTACGCGGTGCCGCGCATCCACGGCGCGATCGTGGACGAGCTGCGCCGATTGGACCACGTGCCGTCGTCGGTCCGCCGCCGTGCTCGCGCGTTAGGCGTCACGCAAGCCGGGCTGGCGCACGACCTCGGCCGCGCGCCGATGCCGAAGGAGACGGCGGTCCGCATGGGTGTGGATGTCGAGACGGTGACGCGCTGGCAGTCGGACGCGGCGAGCACGATGATGCTGCGGCTGGACGATCCGATCCCGGGCAGCGGCGAGGACGGCGAGGTGCGCACCTGGGGCGATTCGATCGCGGGGAGCGACGGCGTCGACGTGGAGGTTCGCCTCACGCGCGAGCAGGAGATCGAGCGGTTGCGCGCCGCGCTGCTCGAGCTGCCGGACGTGGAGCGCCGCGTGTTGACGCTCTACTTCCTGGAGGAGCTCAAGCTCCAGGACATCGCGCGGGTGCTCGAGGTGACCGAGTCGCGCGTGTCGCAGATCAAGCAGAAAGCGATGAGCCGCCTGCGTGCCGTGCTGGCGCCGATGCGATCCGTTGCCTGATGCCTAACCGGAGGCGCGGTCGCGGCGGCGCGCGGCGGCCAGTGTCGGCATCAGCAGCTCGTATCGAGCGCCGCTCGGCGTCTCGGTGATCCGGACGGCCGTCGCGCCCGCGTCGGCCTCGCCGGGCAGTGCTCCTGCTCCAATGGCGTCGCCCGTTGCGGCGCCGAGCACCACCCACCGCGCATCGCCCCGCACATCCACTTGTACGCGGGGCGGCTGCACCCGTCGCGCGATGCGCATCGCCGCCACGACGAGCGCAGGCACGATGCGTCCCACCTGGCCCGCGTCCACGAACGCGGGCTGCACGCCGGCTGTCACCCGCACGTCGCACGGGGTTCCGGCCACATCGGGGTGACGGCCCGCCAAGTCGACGAGTGGTGCCAGCACGTCGGCGATGTTGATCGGCTCAGCCGGCGACGGTGGTGCGGGCGAGAGCAGCCGGTACTGCTGCAGCAGCGCGTCGAGCCGCCCGGCCTCCGAGGCCAGCACGCTGCGCGTGGTCGCAACGGCGGTGGCGTCTCCCGCAAGATCGGAGAGCGTCGTGATGGCCATGACCCGGTTGCTGAGTGCGTGCGTGAGACCCCGGAGGAGCGCATCGCGCACGGCGCTCCACGCGATGTCCAACGGAAGGGTTTCGCCGGGCTCGCCCGTAGGAATGTACGTGGGAGGACTCGAAGCGGATGAGAGGGGGAGATGACGCCAGCGAGCGCGTTCGAAAATAGCGGCGGCGCGCCGGCGCGCGAGGGCCGAGCGTCCGCCTTACGGAAGAGCCGTGCGGCGGCGGCGCATCGCCGCGTACACGACGGGACCGAGCAGCGCGGCGGCGACGGCGCCCGCCACGGCGGGACGCCCGTACTCGCCGTCGCGCATCTCCAAGGCGACGACACCGAGCAAGATCACCATGGGCAGCGCCGCGAGCACGGTGACGCCGGCGCGCTCGGTCGGGATGCGGAACGCGCCCCGGAGCTGCGGCTCCGTGCGGCGGAGCTGGATGAGCGCGCCGAATTCCAGGAACAACGCCATGGCGTAGAGGAGCACGTCGGCGACAACGAGGCCCTGAATGGAGAGCAAGACGAACACCGAGTAGCACACCGCGGACACGAGGACGGCGTTGCGCGGGGTGCCACGCGTATCGGTGCGACCGAGCCAGGCCGGCAGGTATCCATCGAGCGCCATGGCCAACGGGATGCGTGAATACGAGAGCAGCAACGCATTGAAGAGGGCGAGCGCGCTCACCATGCCGGCGACGCCGATCCAGACGGCGATCGCGGATCCGCCGAACGATCTGGCGGCGGCGCGCGCGATCTCGGGCCACGCGCCGTCGCTCCAGCTCGTCCAGTCGGTGGCGGCGAGGGCCGCGCACAGCGCCGTGAGGTAGCCGAGCGTGACTAACGGGAGCGCGACGGCGAGGGCGCGCGGGTAGCTGCGCGACGCGTCCACGACCTCGCCCTGCACGGTGGAGGCATTGTCCCACCCGATGTAGTTCCAGAGCGCGATCGAGAGGCCGATGCCCAATGCACCGGCCGGCGTGCGGCCGGGCTTGAGCACCGGAAGCCACGGCACGTGCGTGACGTGCGGCAGCGCCGCGACCGACATCGCCAGAAAGGCGAGAATGATGAATGCACCCGCCAGCACGGACACGCGCCCAACGGGAAGCGCGCCGCGCAGATTGATCGCGGCCGCGGTCCAGATGACCACCAGGGCCACCAGCCACTTCGCGTCGGCGCCCAACGATGGGAAGAAGTAGCCCAGATACTGCGTGAACAGCACCGGGTAGATCGCCATGTCGACCAACGAATACATCCAGGTCCACCAGCCGTTCTGCACCGCCCAGAACGGGCCGAATGCCCGCCGCACCCAGCGATAGTAGCCGCCTTCCTCCGGCAGCATGCTCGCCAGCTCGCCGATGATCAGCGCCTCGGGCACGGACCAGAGGAGCGGGACGAGCAGCATGATCGCCAGGGCCAGTCCCGGTCCAACTTCCGCCACCAGGCCTTCGGTGGTAAACGGGCCGCCGGACGTAGTGAAATAGAGGACGAAGACGAGCGAGAGGACGGTGAGCGAGCGTTTGAGCACCGGTGCGGTCACCTGTGAGGCGGAAGCAACAGGTCGCGGCTTGTCGCGGCGACTAAATCGCGCGTATCATCGAGTGGAGGCGTGGCATGATAGCTGCCGACACCAGGGCGCGCGATGGACTTGGCGCGCGACCGCCGCCGGCATCTTCGCTATCCCCGCGTCCGATGCGGCACCGATTTCCGCCCGCCGTCGCGATCATTGTCCCCGGATATGTCCGACCTCGTGATAGCTAGAGACCTCCCAGCGCCGCAGCGGCGTTCGCTGATGCGCGATCTCCGCGAGATCGCGGTGGACGAGCTGTGGAAGTATCGCGAGCTCCTCTACGAGCTCACGCTGCGCGACGTGCGCATCCGATACAAGCAGGCGGTGATGGGCTTCGCGTGGGCGATCCTCATGCCGACGCTGATCGTGGCGGCTGGTACGCTGGTGCGGTTCGCGATGGCGTACATGAGCGGCGGCCACGTGGCGCGCGACGTCATCGCGGGCATGGCGGTGAAGGCCTTACCGTGGGCCTTCTTCGTGGGCGCCATCGGATTCGCGACGAGCAGCCTGACGGGGAATCTTCCGTTGGTCTCGAAGATTTATTTCCCGCGCGAGGTCCTGCCGCTGTCGGCGACGTTGGCGCAGTCATTCGACTCGACGATCGGTGCGATCACGGTGGCCGTCGCCCTGCCCTTCCTCGGCGTCCACTACGGGCTCACCGCGCTGTGGGCGCCGCTCCTGGCCGTCCTGATTTTCTGCGTGACCGCGGGCGCGGCACTCTTTCTGGGGTGCGCGAATCTCTTCTTTCGCGACGTCAAATACATCGTCCAGGTGATGCTCACCTTCGGCATTTTCTTCACGCCGGTGTTCTTCGAACCGCGCATGTTCGGTCCGTTAGGCGCGCGCCTGATGATGCTGAACCCGCTGGCGCCGTTGCTCGAGGGGCTGCGGCTGAGCGTCGTCGAGGGACACAACCTCCTGGTGCCGCTCGTCATCGTGGGCAACAAGGGCGCGGTGGTCGCGTGGAGCCCCTGGTATCTCGCCTACGGGGCGACGTGGGCCGTGGTCGGCCTCATCGTGAGCGTGCTCGTGTTCCACCGCACCGAAGGCAAGTTCGCGGAATATGTCTGACCTGAACGGCGCGGCGCGCATCGAGTTCGACCACGTGTGGAAGAAGTTTGCGCGGGGCGAGCTGCACGACAGCCTGCGCGACCTGGTGCCGGCCACCGTGCGCCGTCTCGCCGGCCGCGCGCCGGCGCGTGACGAGTTGTCGGGCGAAGAATTCTGGGCGGTGAGCGACGTGTCGTTCGAGGTGCGCCCGGGCGAAGCGCTCGGCATCCTCGGGCCTAACGGAGCCGGCAAGTCGACCATCCTCAAGCTGCTGACGCGCATCCTCGTGCCCACGCGCGGACATTGCTCCATTACCGGGCGCGCGGGCGCCTTGATCGAAGTGGCGGCGGGCTTCCATCCCGATCTCACGGGACGCGAGAACGTCTTTCTCCAGGGCGCCATCCTGGGCATGAAGCGGCGCGAGATCAAGGGCCGCTTCGATGAGATCGTGTCGTTCGCCGAGATCGAGGCGTTCATCGACACCCCGGTCAAGCGGTACTCGAACGGCATGAACGCTCGGCTCGGCTTCGCGATCGCGGCGCACATCAGCCCCGACGTGCTGGTGATCGATGAGGTGCTGTCGGTGGGTGATTTGCGGTTTCAGGAGAAGGCGTTCGACCGGATTCAGGAGATGTGCACGAGCGGCATTCCGGTGGTGCTCGTGTCGCACCAACTCGAGCGGATCGCGTCACTGTGCACGCATGCGTTGCTGTTGGAGCGCGGCCGCGTGGCGAAGCGGGGTACGCCGACGGACTGCATCGAGGCCTACCTCGAGAGCTCGAGGAACAGCAATCCGGCCGCGGGCCACACGTCGGTGCTCACGTTCGACGCCCTGTCGCTCGAGTCGCCGTTGCCGATACGCGCCGGAGAGCGGGCGCAGTTCCGATTGAGCGGTGCGGTGGCAGCGGGCGGTGACGTGGAGTCGCGCGACTTTTTGCTTCGGGTGCGGGCGTTGTCCACCGGGCGCCTGATTTTCAGTGCATCGGCACGCGATTGCGGGGCGCCGCTGCCCGCGGGCGGGCCGTTCGAGATGGATGTGGAGCTGCAGTTCAACGTGGCACCGGGTGTGTACGGCCTCGAGCTCGCGGTATGGGACGCCGACACGCGGCGCGACGTGGCGTCGGGACCGGGCGTGACCGTGCAGGTGGAGGCGGGCGCGCTCACGTTTTCCGGGACGTCGCACCTGTTGCCCCGGGCGCGCGTGCTGCCCGCCGTCACCGCCGCCGGCGCCTCTCGTTAGGCACATCCTCTTCCACGACCGTGACTTCGCACCCGCGCGTCCGGACAGCAACCTCGACCGATGGCGCCCGCCGTACGCACCTGCTGGTGCACAGGTTGGGCGCACGCCTGGAGGACGTCGTCCGGCCGCTGCTGCGCGGCGTCACGCGCGCCGCGCTGCTCGATGTGCCGACGCACCAGAACGTCGGCGACAGCGCGATCCATCTGGGGACGCTCGCGCTGCTGCGACGCACCGGCGTGCGCGTGTGCTATGCGTGCAGCATCGAGACGTACTCGCGCGAGACGCTCGCGCGGCGACTGGGCGACGGGGTCATCCTGCTGTCGGGGGGCGGGAGCCTGGGCGACCTCTGGCCGCTGCACCAGCAGCTCCGCGAGCAGGTGCTGGCGGATTTTCCAAATGCCCGGGTGATCCAGCTGCCGCAGTCCCTGCACTTCCGCGACCCGACCGCGCTGGCGCGCGCGCGCACGGCGTTCGGCGCGCACCGGCGTCTCACGTTGTTGCTCCGTGA
>DASYXE010000260.1:0-2529 GCA_035935375.1 Gemmatimonadaceae bacterium
AGCGACAGCACGAGGAATTCGGCGCTTCCTTTCTTGAGCTCGGGCGTCAGCATGGGGGAGTCCAATATGTGGCAGTACCACATATTGCGTCGAACGAGTGGCGCGTCAAGAGGCCCGAGTGTCAGAGTCCGGCGACCCGGGGGTCGCGCTCCTCCAGCGTTAGCGCGCCCGGAGCTTCGCCAGCCACTCGATCACCGCGCTCTCGAGCGCGATGCGCTTGTCCGAGTACGAATGGTCGGTCGGCTCGTGCACGGTCGCGATGGTCGTGTTGCCGCGCGCGCGCAACCGCGAAACCAGTGTGTCGCCTTCCGGTGCCAGTCCGTCGTCCGAGGTGATGACGAGCATCCGCATGTGCGTGAGGCCGGGCACGGCGTCGGCGAAGGTCCAGCGTGATTTCGCGGCGCCGGCGGCGAGGTCGTTCGCCATGCTGCGCGCCGTGACCCCGGCCAGCGCCTCCATGTTGTCGGCCATCACCGCCGTCAGCGTGTCACGCGGCAAAGCTGCGTCGGCTCCCATGTCCGCCGCCGAGATGAGGACGAGGCCGGCGAGCTCGGGATGGTGCGCCGCGGTGAGGATCGCGACCCAGCCGCCCATGCTGTGTCCCGCGATGACGACGTGGGTGGTGTCGATGCCTAACTGGCGGGCGGAAGCGGCGAGGTACCGGAGGACGGCGTCGGCGTCCTCCAGGTTCTGGCCGAACCGGAACGCGCCCGGGCTGCCCCACGAGCCGCGGTAGTTGAACGTGATCGCGTTCCAGCCCGCCCGCCTAACGGCCTGCGCGAGATCCAGATTCTTCTCGTTGCCGGGCAGACCGTGCAGCAGCACGAACGTCGGGTGTGTACCGGCCCCGGACGCGAGATAGGCCACGCCGTTGATGCGCACGCCGCCCGACGGGATATGCAACACTTCCATCCGCGCCGGATGAGCCGAGTCGCGCGGCGGATCGACGGCGATGGCTCGCGGCGTTTGCGCGGCGAGAGATGAGGCTGCCAAGGTGACGGTCGAAATGACAGCGAGTGTTCGCATAGTGTCTCGAGAGGGTGTTGCCCGGTTGTCGTGGACACGTCGCCAGGCGCGAGATGCGCGACCAACGATACGGGCGCCTCGCCCAGACGTCCAGACGAGTCGTACGCATCCTGCCTGCATCCCAGGGCCTGTCGGATCGCCTCCCCGTCCTCCATGATCATCCGACCCTCGCTCGACAGGCGTCGGTCGACGGAAGGCCTTCAGTCTCATTCGTTAGGCGGCATCGAACGATGATGCGCGGATTCGAAACGACCGGTCGGGTAGTGAACGCGCTCCGCGCCGCGCGTGCGGAAGCGATGCGGTTGGACTGCGGTTGCGTGTCGCCCGAGTTCCTCTTGCTTGGCATTCTGGCCGAGGAGCAGACGACCGGTGCTAGGGTGCTCGTGAGTCTCGGCGCAACGCGCGAGGTAGTGACACACGAGGTCGAGAAGCAGATCGGTCGGTTGCCGCGGTACGAGACCACGTTCGGTGGGATGCTGCCATACACATCGGCTGCGAAACGAGCGCTCCAGGGTGCAATGGACGCAGCGAGCGATCTGGGCCACCCCATCGTCGACACCGAACATCTACTCTTGGGCATCTTGCGAGACGACCAAAGCGATACCGCGAGGATGTTGGGCGAGTACGAGGTGACCAACGACCGCGTTCGCGCAGAGATCGAGCGCCTGCGATCAACGTCTTGATGATCCGGTTTCCAAACTGTCCATCCATCAACGACTCATCGACGCGTACATGAGCAGACTCATTCAAGACCTTGGCTACGCGATCCGGACGCTGCGCCGCTCTCCCGGGTTCGCCCTCATCGCCATCCTCACGCTCGCGCTCGGCATCGGCGCCAACACCGCGCTCTTCTCGGTCGTCAACGGCGTGCTGCTCAATCCCTTGCCGTATCCCGCGCCCGACCGCCTCGTCGCCGTCTACGGCAGTGCCCCCGGCTTCGAACACGGCCCGATCTCCTATCCGAATTTCCTCGACTGGCAACGCTCGACGCGCACCCTCTCGTCGCTCGCGCTCTACCACAACGAGGATTACAACTTCACCGGCGCGGGCGAGGCCGAACGCGTCTCCGGCTATATGATCTCAGCCAGCTTCTTCCACACGTTAGGCGTGAATCCATTGTTAGGCCGAGGATTCCGCGGCGAGGAAGACGTGGTTGGGGCCGCGCCCGTCGTGGTGTTGGGCGGCGGGTTCTGGAAGCGCCGTTTCGGCGCGTCGCCCGGCGTCATCGGGTCGACCGTCGACCTCAACGGCACGGCGTACACCATCGTCGGCGTCATGCCAACCGAATTCACGTTCTATGGCCACGACCGCGACGTCTACACCCCCATCGGCCAGTGGAACGACCCGACGTTTCACGACCGGCAGGCGGTGTTCAGCTCCG
The DNA here is from genome assembly GCA_035935375.1 of Gemmatimonadaceae bacterium. GTDB lineage: Bacteria > Gemmatimonadota > Gemmatimonadetes > Gemmatimonadales > Gemmatimonadaceae > JADGGM01. The sequence goes on from DASYXE010000260.1 coordinate 2,408, forward strand.
GGATGGTCGGACGACTCGCGCCCGGCGTCTCGGTCGCGCAGGCCAACGCCGACATGGACGGCGTGGCCCGGCACCTGGCCGCCGAATATCCGGAAGCCGACAAGGGCGTCGGCGCCGCGCTC
>DASYXE010000261.1:0-1815 GCA_035935375.1 Gemmatimonadaceae bacterium
TGCCCAGCGAGTCGTTCATCCCGCCTGACACAGAAGCGGCGGTGGCGATCGCGCCGGCGCTGTTGCTCGGCGCCCTCGTCCTCGTGATCGCGTGCTCCAACCTCGCGATTTTGCTGCTGGCGCGCTCGCTCGCGCGGCGTCGCGAGATGGCGATCCGTCTCGCGATCGGCGCAAGCCGCGGGCGCGTCGTGCGGCAGTTACTAACGGAGAGCCTGTTGGTCGCCGGGGCCGGCTCGGCCCTGGGCCTCGTTATGGCCGATGTCGCTGTCCGCATCCTGGTTCGCGTCTTCTTCGCCGCCATTCCGCAAACGTTCGGCACCGTCGCCCTGACCATCGCGCCGAGTTGGCGCGTCGTGGCCTACACGATCGCGTTGGCCGTGACGTGCGTCTTTGCGTTCGGCTTGACCCCCGCGCTCCGCGCGACTGCCGTGCAACTCCAGTCGGAGCTCAAGGGTGAGGACACGCTGTTCGGGATGCGGGTGCGGCGATCGCTCTTCCGCGACGCACTGGTCGCCGTGCAGGTCGCCGGATGCGTGGCGCTGCTCTCGGCCGCCGCGACGACCATCCTCGGCATCAGGCAATTCGGCGCGATCGACACCGGCCTGTCGCCGTCCAGGGTCGTGACGGCGACCCTTGGCCTCACGGCGGATGGCAACGTGTCGCCGGCCGTGGCGGCGGCTCGGGCACAGTTTGCCGCGCGCGTGGTATCGACGCCCGGCGTGACGGCAAGCGCGCGCGCCCAACAGCCGCCGTTCACGGCGTGGCCCGTGCTCCACGTTGTCGGCACGGCCGGCGACCTACGCGGCGTGTTCTACAACGTCGTGACGCCGGGGTACTTCGATGTCGTGGGGCAGCGCGTGATCAGCGGTCGGGACTTCGCGGCCGCGGACACCATCGGCAACGCGCGTGTGGCCATCGTGAGCGAGAGCGCGGCGCAATTGTTGTGGCCTGGTGCATCGCCGGTTGGGCAGACACTCCGCATCGTGCTCGGCGGCAACTCGGCCGACCTGTTCGTGCGCGTGATCGGCGTCGCGTCGGCCGCGCACAACGGCATGATCTGGGACGACGACGCAAACGGCTATGTGTACCTGCCGGCGACCGCGCACGATTTCGTGCAGACGGCCATGCCCGTGGTCGCGCGCGGCGATGCCGGCTCTCCCGACCTCTCGCGCGTGCTCCGGGATGTCGCGACCCAAGTCGCGCCCGACTTGCCGTTCGAGGTCACGCCGCTCCTGGCGGAGCGACGACAGCAGACCTTTCCATTCAGCTACGGCGCGGCGATCACGGCCGCGGTCGGGGCGCTTGGTCTCGTCATGGCGCTGGTCGGATTGTCCGGCATCGTCGCGCTCGCGGTTCGCCAGCGGCGGCGGGACATCGCGGTCCACATCGCGTTAGGCGCCGGCACCCGCGACGTGCTCCGGATGGTGCTCGACCGCGAGATGCGGCTGGTGGCCATCGGCCTCGGCGCCGGCATCGTGCTCTCGTTAGGCGAAGCCCGGCTCATCGCCAACCTGGTCCTGCCGCTGCCCGCGCTGGGCGTCCCCGGATTTGCGGCGCTCGCCGCGCTGCTGTACGTCGTGGCGGGCCTGGCGGCGCTCATCCCGGCCCGCGCCGCGCTCCGCATCGCTCCGATGCAGGTGTTGCGTCAAGATTGACGCGACAAGGCCGGTGCGACTAAAGGGGAATGGGGAAGCGCTCGCTGACGCTCGCGTCAGCGAGTGCTTCCCCATTCCCTCTTGACTGCTACGACGAACGCAGACGCAGGTCACTACTCGGTTCGCATCGCGCGCAGCGGATCGACCGACACCGCCCGCC
>DASYXE010000262.1:0-8596 GCA_035935375.1 Gemmatimonadaceae bacterium
GTCGCTCATCCAGGCGAGCTGTTGAATGTCGGCGCGCAGGGTGGCGACGAGGTTGTCGACCATCGTGAGGGCGCGCGCCTTGGCGGCGGGCGTGAACGTGCGCTTCACGTACTCCTGTCCGATCGCTTCGCCTAACACACCGTTGGACGTGGCGGCGCATCGCTTCCATCGCGGCAGCTGCTCCTTCGCCCCGGTGAGGTGCTGCGACCACTTGAAGTTTTCATCGGCGAACCTAGACGGCAGCGCGTTGGCCGTGTTGTCCAGGAGGTGCCAGCGCAGGTAGGCCTTCCAGGTGTCGACCGGCACGGTAGCGAGCAGGGTGTCGGCGGTGGTGAAGAACTCCGGCTGCGACACGTTGATCTCGGTCACCGTCGGCGCGCCCAGCGCGTGCATGAGCGCCTGGAGATCGAGGTTCGGCGTCAGCTTCTGCATCTCCGCGAGCGTCATCTTGTGGTACGTCGCGTTCGGGTCGCGCATCGCGACACGCGTCATCGAGGCCTGCGCCAGCTTGGTCTCGAGGTCCATGATCTTCTGCGCATCGGCCGACGCCTCGCCGGCGCTTTCGCCCGAGAGCTGGAGCATCGTGGTCACGTGCGCCACGTAGGCCTCGCGGAGCGCCTTGCTTTTGTCATCGGTGCGGAAGTAGTAGTCGCGCTCGGGCAGGCCGAGTCCGCCCTGCCCCGCGTTGGCGAGTTCCTCGGTCGAGTTCTTCGTATCGGGGCGGACGAAGAAGCCGAAGGGCGCCAAGCCGGCCTGCGCATCGAGCGCGCCCAACGACGCGAGCAGGGACTTGGTGGTGCTGATCGAAGCGATCTCGTGCAACTGGGGCTCGATCGGCTTGGTGCCTAACGCCTCGATCGCCGCCGTGTCCATGCACGCCGCATAGAACGTCCCCACCTTCCACTCGTTGGTCCCGGGCTTGGCTTTCTTGTCGCGCACGGCGGCAGCTTCATCGTCGAGGATCCGATGGACCACGTCGGTGTTGTGGTCCTGCAGCTCGTTGAACGAGCCCCACGATGAATAGGCGGCGGGAATAGGAGTCCGCTTGAGCCAGCCGCCGTTGGCAAAGGTGAAGAAATCGGAGCACGGGGCGCAGGTCGTGTCCAGATTCGCGCGGTCGAGTGGCCGCGACTGCGCTCCCGTCTGTTGGGCCGAAGCGAACGACGTGGCGCACGCCAACCCGACCGCGGCCGCGGTTGTGATGCGAACAAAGCGTGATGTCATGGAAGAGTCCGGTTGAGAATGGTGTGGCTTGAAGATGCCTGCCGTCGGCGTGGACGCAATGCGCGGCGAGCGACACGTGGCGTTGACATCGACGTGGCCGCTGCCTAGCGTACGAGCCATGATTCGCGCGTTGCGCACCCCATCCTATCGCTATTACTACGTGCCCCGGCCCACGGGACGCGAGCGGAGGCGTGTGCGCGGCTGAGTAGGTTGCGACACGAGATCCCCGGCGGCCCGTGGAAGTTCCACGGGCCGCGTTTTTTTGTCCCGTACTGCGTAGGAGCACGATCATGCAGCAAACAACGACCGGCGACGAAGCCGCGACGCACGGTGCGCGAAGCGACGCCGACCTCCCGGTATTCATCGAGCAGGATTACACCCGATACGACGCCGAGGCGCACGCGGTGTGGCGCATTCTGTACGAGCGCCGGATGATGACGCTGCGCGACACGGGCAGCGAAGTGTTCCTGAGGGGCATCGAGCGCATCGGTCTGGCGTCCGACCGCGTACCCGAGCTCGCGGACGTCAATCGCCGGCTCGACGCACGCACGGGTTGGCGCGCCGTGGGTGTGGCTGGATTCATTCCGGCGACGCAGTTCTTTCGCTGCCTCGCGCAGCGCCGGTTCCCGACGACGCTCGCCGTCAGGCCGCGGAGCCACCTCGAGTACCTGCCCGAGCCCGACATCTTCCACGACGTGTTCGGCCACGTGCCGCTGCACGCCGAGCCCGTGTTCGCCGACTTTCTGCAGCGGTTCGGCGAGTTAGGCGCGGCGGCGCGGAACGAGGGGGAGACGCAGGCCTTGGCGCGTCTCTTCTGGTTCACCGTCGAGTTCGGGCTGATCGAGGAAGGCGACGGGCCGAAGGTGTACGGCAGCGGGCTCATCTCGTCGCACGGCGACGCGGCCAACGCGTTAGGCCCGACGTGCGAGCGGAGGGCGTTCAGCCTCGATGCGGTGATCGCCCAGCCGTTCGAGATCGACCACTTCCAACAGGTGCTGTTCGTGATCCCGTCGTTCGACGAATTGTACCGCGCGGTCGAAGAGTTGGGCGCGCGGTTCGCGTCGTGACCCCGACGTCCGGGCCACGACGCCGGCGGCGCCACTACTGGATCGGCGAATTGGCCGAAAAGGTGAGCACGACGCCCGCCAGGTCGGCGCCGGCGAAGGACGCGGTCGGCCCGGTGCCACTCGTGTCGAAGTCGGGAACCGTGCTCGTGATGCTGAACGAAATGTGCATGGTCTCCAGCGCGCACGTGATGCCGGGGGGCGGCTGGTAGCTCCCACACCCTCCGTTAGGCCCATGGCCCGTAATGGACACGAGGCCGCCGGTCGCGTCCCATGTCAGGAGACTGTCCCCCGACACCTGGAACACGACTCCACCGGCGCTCGTGCCGAAGGACCCGGCCGCGGCGTCGGGCGTGCCGCTGGCCGCCATCACGTCGATGAGGATGAAGTTCTGAGGGTCCGACGGGTTGTCGAAGGCGAGAACGTTGAGTTCCGGTCCGAAGCCGGGCGCGCCCTCGAACACTCGCTTGAGGCCGAATGCATAGAAGGGCCCGTCGCCGAGATCGCCGGTGAGGTCGATGCTGTTGACCACGGCGCCCGCCTGTATGCCCACCGCGATGGAATCGGCCAGGTCGCCGAGCGCGGGATTCGACGCCGCGATTTGCTCTAGTCGCTGCGCGATGGCCTGCGCCTGCGCTGCCGTCAGCTCCACCGTGTGTTGCTTCGGCCCGGGCGAGGTCGAACTCGAGCAGGCGGCGAGCAGGCCAAGCACCGCGGCAGCGGTACACGAACGGACAGATGCGATGCGCATGGGCTGTTCTCCGTTGCGGGTGGGAACGGGTTGCCGCGCGCCAACTCGCGGGGGCGCGCGATGCTATGTGCCTGGTACCCGCGCTGCCCGTCGTTGGTCACTCCGTTAGGAGCGCCCAACGCTCACCCCGCGAACGTCACGTGTCGCCCCGGCGCCATTTGCCGCCGAGCGAGCTCAGGTAGGTATCCATGGTGCGGGTGTAGCCCAGCACGAACCGCGACACGAACCGAAACACGGGATTGTAGATCTCGCCGTGCTCGGCGATGGTAACCCGGCTGCCCGCGCCGTCGGGCACGATGTCGTACTCCCACTCGCCGCCGAAGGGCAGGCTGCGGTCGGTGATACGCGTGACGAGATGGCGCGGCGGCGTTGCGGCGGTCATCTCGAGCGCGATGCCCTTGTCGTTAGGCCCGTCCGACTGGTGCTCGCGCCACGCTCGGCGGCCGTCCGCGCTCGGCAGGACGTCGACGCGGCGCACCTCGCGACGCCACGCCGGATAGGTCGCGACGTCCATGAGCACGGCCCAGACGCTGTCGGGCGGCGCATCGATGTGGGCGGAGCGCGTGGCTTCGTGGTGCTGGGGCAGGAGCGCGCCGATGAACACCACGAGCAGGACGAGTCCAGCGATGACGCCGGCGATGCCGAGGGCCCATTTCATAGCCGCACTCCGCGTGTTGAGATGACCGCCTGCGTACGACATGGGTCGTACACGCCGCCTCACGTCATGGCCGAATCGGGCGCCTAACGCTTCGCCGGCCGCGCCGGTTTCATCGCGCGCCACTTCGCGAGCACCGCCTCCGATTCGGCGCGCGCGTGGTCGCACGCAACGATCTCGGCGGCGGTCGGAGCCGTCTCCGCGCCCTGCATGGCCATTGCGGCAGCCATGAGCGAGCTGGTGGCGCTCTCCAGGGTGGGCGGCGCGTTGCGCGCGCCGCGGCGACCAAAGCCGAACCCCCGCCCTTCCGTGACCGGTGGCGGTGCCAGCGAGTCGAGCCGCGCACGCATCGCGCTCGACGAATCGGTGCGGCCCGCCATCGCGCGCGCCGAGTCGTACGCCGCCTGCGTCACGAGCGCGCGGTCGTACATGTCGCGCGACAGCGCGGCGAGCCGCGTGAGGCTCACCGCGGATGTCGTGACACGCGGATCGAGGCGCAGCGTCAGCGGCTGCGTGTACGGCCGGCCGTTTACCGTTAGGCGGACGGTATAGCGTCCCGGCGGCGCCCACGGCGCGTACGGCTGCGGGTACGTGTGGTGCGGCACCGCGCCCGTCGCATCCTCGTCGCCGCGGGACGGCGCCTCGAGCCCCGGCACGTCCTGATAGTGGAGGTCCCACGCGAACCGGTGCATCCCCTTCTTCGTCGACAGCGTGATGGGCGGCGCCGGCCAGTACAGCGGCAGCGCGCAATACGGCGCCGTTGGGCGCTCGTGGCACACCTGGTCGTAAGCCTCGGGGTCCGCGGCGGGATTCGGGTTCGGCACCGAGTCGTCGCTCGAGTACGAGCGCACGATCTTTCCCGCGGCATCGAGAATGTCGAGGGTGACCGCGCCCGGCGCGTCGGACGCGAGGTAGTAGTCGATGATGCCGCCCGGCATCGGGTTCTCACCCGCGGGCAGTTCCGGCGGCCACGGCGTCGGATCGTTCGTGCCGGAACGCACGCGCACGGCGGTCGCCGGCTTGTAGAGATACGCTTGCGACGCCGCGCGCGCCTCCGTGAGCTGTCGCAACGGCGTCACGTTGTCCAGGATCCAGAAGCCGCGGCCGTGCGTGCCGGCGATGAGATCCGAACACAGACAGGCGCTGTCATCCTTGAGCTGGAGGTCGCGCACGGAAATCGCCGGCATGTTGAGCCGCAACGATTGCCAGTGATCGCCGTCATCGAACGAGACCCACACCTGCGTCTCGGTTGCCGCGTACAGCAGCCCTCTCTGGCGTGGATCCTCGCGGATCGAATTGGCCGCGGCTCCGGGCGCGATGCCGTTGTCGATTTCGGTCCACGTCTTGCCGCCATCGTGCGTGCGAAAGAAGTGCGGATTCGCATCGTCGATGCGCATCGTATTCGCGGCGGCGTAGGCCGTCTGATCGTCGAAGTGGCCCGCGTCGATGTTGAAGATGCGCGTCCACGGCTTGATGGCGGGCGGCGTGACGTTGGTCCAGCTCGCGCCGCCGTTGGTCGTGACCTGGATGTTGCCGTCATCGGTGCCGGCCCACAGCACGCGCGACGAACGCGGCGACGGCGCGAGCGCGGTGATCGTGCCTAACGGAGTCGGCGTCACACCCGGCGCGTACCGGCCGGCCGAGGCGGGCACGGTCCAGGTCAGGCGCGCCAGGTCGGGGCTGATGCGCGTCCACGAGTGCGCGTGGTCGACGGACTTCCACACCGCGTTCGACGTGTAGTAGAGCACCTCGGGGCTTTCGGGCGACCACACGATGGGCATCGTGCGGACGTTGCGGTTGTACGTATCGCCGTTCGGCCCGGGCGCGCTCATGTCGGGGCCGACGTAGGTCGTCTGTCCCGTTTTGCGGTTGTAGAGCGACACGTTGGTCCGCATGCTGCCGAACACGAGGTCCGGGTCGCGCGGATCGGGCGCGGCGACGCCGTACTCCTGGATGTTCACCGGGTGCCAGTCGTTGAACGTGATCTCGCCGTCATCGGACCGGCTCTTCACGCACGCCGAGCCCGAGTCCTGCTGCCCGCCGCACACACGGTAGACGAAGGTGTTGTCGGTCGAGACGTGGTACATCGCGGCGGTGGGCTGCGTGTACCAATTGCTCCACGAGACGCCGCGGTTGGCCGACACCACGCCGCCCTGATCGCTCACCTGCACGATGATGTTCGGGTTGAGCGGGTTGATCCACGTCTTCTGGTAGTCGTCGCCGCCGGGCGCGCCGCGCACCGCCGACCACGTGATGCCGCCATCGTCCGTGCGCCAGAGCACGGTGGACGAGCTGTACACCACGTTCTCGTTCTGCGGATCGACGACGATCGTCGGGAGGTCGCCGCCGCCGATGCGGACCAGCGGACGCGGATCGACGGGCCGGCTCGTTAGGCCTGGACCATCGACGAGCGTCCAATGCGCGCCGGCGTCGTTGGACTTGTAGAACGCCACCACGCCCGCGCCGTAGCCGGCCGCCACGACGCCGGGTCGATTCGAAGCTTGCGCGACCATCGCATAGACGATGTTCGGATTGCTGCGCGAGATGGCGAGGTTCGCCTCGAGCACCGAGGGCGGCAGCCCGTCCTTGAGCTCGGTCCACGTCGTGCCACCGTCCGTCGACTTGAACAGGCCACCGCCCGAGCCGCCGAATGCGCCACCCTCGTGAAACGCCTCCTGCTGCTGCCACAGGGACGCATACACGACGTTCGGATTGGATGGATCGATGTGCACGTCGTTGGCGCTCGTGTAGTCATCCTTGTACAAGACTTTGGTGAACGTGTGGCCGCCATCGGTGGAGCGGAACACGCCGCGTTGTTCGTTAGGCCCGTACGGATGGCCCAGCACCGCGACGAACAGACGATCCGGGTTGAACGGATCGACGTCGATCGCGGCGATCATCTGGCTGTCGTCCAGCCCGATGTGCGTCCACGTCTTGCCGGCATCGGTCGACTTGTACATGCCGTTGCCCGTGGCGAGGTCGGGCCGGATGATGCCGGCGCCCGTGCCGACGTAAATGATGCTCGGGTTGGACGGCGCGACGGCGATGGCGCCGATCGATCCTGTCGACTCGTCGTCGAACAGCGGCGTCCAGGTCGAGCCGTAGTCGGTCGAGCGCCACACGCCGCCATTGTCGAATCCGATGTAGGCGACGTTGGGCTCCCGCGCGGAGCCCGAGACGGCACGTGCGCGCCCGGCCCGCGTTGGGCCGATTTCCCGCCAGTGCATGCCGGCGTACAAATCGGTCGACTGAGCCTGTGCGATCGCCGGCGCAAGGACGGCGGAGAGAACGAGCAGAACAATACGAAAGATGGACGTGCGCACGAAAACGGCCTCGACGATGGCGAGTGAGTGGATGCTCCAACGACGCCGAGAATATGAGGCGGGGACCCGCGCGCGGCTATGCGGGGCGGTCGATGGCGCGGGAAGCCAGGCGCGTCTATCGTACCGTCCGTTCCTGACGCCGGCCACAGGCTACCAGGAGTGGAACCCGGAAATCACCGCCATCGGTGCAGCGTGTTCCGGATGCACGTGAGCATGACCGGACCGTTGTCGGGACCGATCGGCCGATCGGTGGGGCACCGGCAGCCCGAGCTGGACAACTTCGGCTCGGCCCTCGAGGCCCGCGCGGAACGTAACCGTTAGGCGGGCGGCGGCGTGCGCGCGGACAACGCGCTTGCGTGGTCACTGGCCGGCGAAAAAGAACCGCATGCCCGCTTGACTCGGCGTGTCGGCCGAGCGTATGCTCGGCCATAGGGCTGTTTTGTCGCGTTGGATTGATTCGCCGCGCAACGGATCGACGACGCTCGGAGGTCGAACCAGATCATCTTCGGCCCATGCGCTCACCGTCGCATTCGCCGGAGAGGGACAGGTCATGCTCATGTCAACGCACTTCAAGCAGTGGACGCTCGACGAGGTCCACGCGCTACCCGACGACGGGAACAAATACGAGCTCGTCCACGGAGAGCTGTTCGTGACGCCGCCGCCCACCGACGGCCACGAGACCATCCTTGCGCGACTGACAGCGCTGCTTTCGCCCTATGTCATCGGGAACAAACTCGGCTTGGTCTATCATCCGCGCGCCGTGATTCGTGTGCGCGGGTCCGAGGTCGAGCCCGACCTCATGGTGCGTCAGCCCTCCTCGAGAATGAACACTGATTGGGAAGACGCGCCGGCGCCGATTCTCGTCGTCGAAGTCTTCTCTGGGTCCACTCGGCGGCGCGATCAAGACCAGAAGCGACAGTTCTACCTGGACATCGGAATTGCCGAATACTGGATGCTCGACCCGGAGCGGCGCACAGCCGTCGTCGTGCGGAACGGTCGCGCAGAGTGGGCGGTCGATGATCTGTTGACGTGGCTTCCAGCCGGCGCGTCGGCGCCGCTGGCCATTCGACTCGCAAATGTCTTCGGCGACGCATTGCCGGAAGGGCACGCGTGACGACGGCCGAGCTCCTCGCGTTCATGCGAGCGAACCGTCTTGCGGTGGAGGCGTCGGTTTCGACGAAGAGCGCGGCGCAGGCGGCCGTCGTGGGCATTGCGGTGACCGATGCGTTCGAGATCGTATTCGATACGCTCGACTCCACGCGGAAGGTGTCGAACCTTCGCGATAACTCCCGGCTTGCGTTCGTGATCGGCGGAACGACAGGTGGCGACGAGCGCACGGTGCAGTACGAAGGGGTGGCGGACGAGCCCGCGGGGCCGGAGCGCGATCGCATCCGGGCGGCGTATTTCAGTGTGTGGCCGGATGGTCCAGTGCGTGCCAAGTGGCCGGGCATCGTGTACGTGCGCGTACGTCCCACCTGGATCCGCTACAGCGACTTCAACCAGAACCCGCCGCTCGTGGTGGAATTCGACGCGCACCAATTGGCGCCGGCGGCGCCGGCTGTCCGTTAGGCAGCGATGA
>DASYXE010000263.1:0-6015 GCA_035935375.1 Gemmatimonadaceae bacterium
GGCGCACGGGCCGGCCACCACGGCCGCGGCACTGGCGCGCGTCGGGGCCGCCATGCCGGAACTCGATGAGTTCCTCTCGCTCTACCTCCATCTGCTCTCGATGCCGAGCACCGAATTGCGGATGGCGCCGCAGCTCCAGGGCGAGAAGTTCCGGATCATGGCACAGGAGGCCATCGCGGCGCTGCTCACGGCCACGAGCCGCCGGCGCCCAACGGTCCTGCTGCTCGAGGACTGGCACTGGGTGGACGACGCGTCGCACGCCGTGCTCGCGCAGATCGCCGAGCTCGCCGAGCGGTACGCGCTGCTCGTCGTCGTCACGTGCCGGCCGGGATACGTCAGCGACTGGGGGCCCGTCGCGCCGCACGCCACCGTCAACCTCGCGCCGCTCGCCGAGTCGTCCACGGCCGAGCTGCTCCGCGCCGTGCTCTGCGCGCGCGACGTGTCGGCTCCGTTAGTCGCGCTGCTCCACGAGCGCACCGGCGGCAATCCGTTCTTCCTCGAGGAGATTTGCCAGGAGCTGCTCGAGGACGGCGCGTTGCGCGTGGCCAACGGCGCGGTCGACGTGGCCCACCCCATCGACACGCTGCGCTTGCCCGGCACCGTGCAAGCGGTGATCCGCACCCGACTCGACCGCCTCGACGCCGCGACGCGCGACACGCTGCTCGTGGCGTCGGTGGTCGGCCGCGAATTCAGCCGCGACGTGCTGGAACGCACGCTCGACGACGCGAGCCACCTCAACACCGCGATGCGTTCGCTCAAAGCCGCCGGCCTCGTCGAGCAGACCGGCGTCGCGCCGCGCGCCACGTACCGGTTCCGCCACGTGCTCATGCAGGAGGCGGCGTACGCCACGCTGCTCGAGCACCGGCGGCGCGTGCTGCACGGGCGCGTCGGGGAGGCCATGGAAGCGGTAGGTGACGCGATGCAGGATGACCGGCTCGAGCGCACGGCACACCACTTCGAGCGCGCGGAGGTATGGGACAAGGCCGTGCGATACGCGGTGCTCGCCGCCGAGCGCGCGTCCATGCTCGCCGAGTTCGCCGAGGCGATGCAGTTGATCGAGCGCGCGCGCACGTGGCTGGCGCGCATGCCGGACGCGACCTCGCGCCGCGAGCGCACCGTGGATCTGCTGCTGCGCCAGGAGCGGTTAGGCGAAACGTTGGGCCTGCGCGATCGCCAGCAGCGCCTGATCGACGAGATGTTCGCGCTGCTCGGCGCCGAGGGCAATTGCGTGCAGCTGGCCGAGGTGTATCTGCGCCAGGGCGACCTGCATACGCTGATGCGCCGGTTCGACGCCGCGGACGCGGCGCTCGAACAGTGTGTCGCCCTGCGCCGCGCGCTCGGCGACGCCGTCGGCGTTCGGCACGCGCTGCGCAGCCTCGGGCTGCTCCGGTGGCACCAGGGCCGCGACGAGGATGCGCTCGCCTGCATCGAGGAAGCCCTCGCCATCGATCGCGAGCGCGGCGACACGATCGCCGTGGTCGGCGACCTCTCGAACCTCGGGTACGTGCTCAAGGGGATGGGCTACTACGAGAGCGCCGAGGAACGGCTGCTCGAGGGCATCGAGCTCTCGGAGCGGATTCTCGCCGGCGATGCGGACGCGGTCGTCAAGAGCGACGCGGCCGTGAAGCAGCACTACCTGGTCCACAATCTGGCGAACGTCTACCGCCAGTTAGGCCAAAGCGAGCGGGCGCTCGAGTTGATGCGGAGGGCCACCGAGCGCCCGGCCGGCGACCGCCTGCCCATCCAGTTGTCGTATCACTACACGTCGATTGCGCACCTGTGTCTCGTGGCCGGGCGCATCGAGGAAAGCCTCGACCACTATCGCGCGGCCGTCGACTTCACGCGCCGCGCCAACTTCGTGCCCGGTCTGTCGCTGTCGCTGCAAATGTTAGGCGAAGTGCTCGCCACGCTCGGCCGCCGGGACGAGGCGCTGCCGCTGCTCGAGGAGGCCGCAGGTCTCTTCGCCCAACTGGGCAACCGTACCAGCGAGGCCGAGCTCTGGGAGAACATCGCGCGCGTGCACGAAGCCGAGCGCCGGGACCCGGCTGCGCTCTCGGCGTGGGCGCGCGCGCGTGCGCTGCGGCGAGATCTGCGCGACGTCGCGGGCGAGCTCACCGCCACGGAAGGATTGGGTCGGGTGACGCGGCGGCACGTATCCGAGCCGGCGCTCGCGCGTCCGCACTATCAGGACGCCGCATCGATGGCGGCGACGCTCAATGAGCGTCGCACCGAAGGACGGCTGCGCAACGTGATCGGCATCCTCGAGTACCAACGCAAGAGCTACGCGGCGGCGCTCGAGCAGTACCAGCTCGCCGCCACGGCGTTCAAGGCCTGCGATGATGTCGAGGGCGTCGGCCTCGCGCTCAACAGCATCGGTGCCACGCTGCGCAGCATGGGCCGCCACGCCGATGCCCGTGCGTCGCTCGCCCGAGCCCTCGAGCACAACGAGCGCGCCGCGCGCGCCGAGCTCCTCGGCCACACGTTAGGCATGTTGGGAGCGGTGGAGTTGGAGGCGGGCGCACCCGATCGGGCCATCCCGTACCTCGAGCGATCCCTCGCCATCCGCGTGGAGCAGGGCGACCGGCGCGGCGAGGGATGGATGTGCTACGAGCTGTCGCGTGCCGCCGCCCTTGGCGCGATGCCGGATCGGGCGCGCGCCATGCTCGAATCGAGTACGCGCGCCGCCAAGGATTGCGGAGATGCCGAGTTGAGCGACGCGTGCGACCGCTTGCGGCGCACCGCAGGATTGTAGCAAACCACCGGATCGACAGGAGGCAGCACGATGCCGCGCTATTTGATCGAACGAACCGTCGGCGCCCTGACGCGTGAGGAGCTGGACCGCGCATCGCGCCGGTCGATCGCCATGATGGACAACACCGGAATCGTGTGGATCCGGAGCTACGTGTCCGACACGGAAGGCAAGATCTACTGCGAGTACGACGCGCCCAGCGCCGACGCGGTACGCGAGCACGCGCGACGGGCCGGGCTGCCGGTGGATCGCGTGACCGAAGTCGCGCTGGAGATCAGCCCGGCGATGTTCCGTTAGGCGCGCGACGCCGCGCGCTCGAGGCGCCGGTAGTAGCTCCACTGCAGCAGCCGCCGGAACGCCACTACCGGCCGGCCGCCGACGATCAGCCGGCCGTTCACGATCGCCGCGCGCCGCCGGCCGAGCGAAATGCCGTACGAGAAGTCGCGGTGCAATCGGTGCGGCTTGGGCTCGCGGCGCGCGTCCGGATCGATCAGCCGGGCCAGAGCGGCGCCCTGCCAGATCGCTTCGATCGCCCGCATCGTCGTCGGCCACTCACGGCCGCCTTCCACCACTCGCACGCAATCGCCGATCGCGCGGATCGCGGGATCGCCTTCCACCTCGAGTCGTGCGTTCACGATCAAGTGACCGTCCGAGGTGAGCGGAAGACCGAACGTCGCCACCACCGGATGCGGTCGCACGCCGCCGGCCCACACGACGACATCGCACGGCACAGCAGTCCCGCCCTCGAGCAGCACGTGGTCTCGCGACAATCCCGTCGCGCGGCGCGCCACCAGCAATTCGACGCCGCTCGAGGAGAGCGCCGTTGCCGCCCGCTGTGAGACGCTGCGCGCGAACGTCGGCAGGATCCTCGACGTGTCGCACACGAGCGTCGTCGCCACGCGCGAGCCGTCCACGCGACCCGAGGCGAGCTCCGCGCTCCACTCGACGCCGGTGATGCCGCCGCCCACCACGACCACACGCAGGACGCTGGCGCCCGACACACGGAGGACGTGCAACCGGCGTCGTAAGGCAGCCGCGTCGTCCACGAACTTGGCGGGAATCACCGCCGGCGACCGCGCGAACACTTCTGGCAAGTTAGGCACGCTGCCGATCGCGATGATCGCGCGGTCGTACGACACCGAGCGGCCGTCCGCGAGGCCGATCATGCGCTGCTCGCGATCGAGCGTCGACACCGCGCCCTGAATCCATTCGGCGCCAATGGCGCGGCAGAACCCGGCGGCGTCGAATCGCAAGTCGTCGGCGTCGCGCACGCCGCCCGTGACCTCATGCGCCAACGGCACGTACGAGTGGATGGGGCGTGGATCGATCACCGTCATGGCGCCGGGCGCGAACCGGCCGCGACGGCGAACCGTGCGATACAGGTACTCGAGTCCGGCGAACGAGCAGCCTGCGAGCACCGTGCGCGTCGCGGCGGACGTGCCTTCCCCCGCTGGCGTGGTCATGTCCCCATGATCATACGCGCCGGCGGCCCGCGATGCACGCCCAGCGCACCACGTGGTCCGTTGAGTTTGCGTATTGCACCGGACATTTTCCGAGTGATGAACGCGCCCCCGCTCGATCCTGCCCACCCAGAGTCCGGATTCGTCTCGCTCGTGGGCGCAGGTCCGGGCGATCCAGGACTCATCACCGTGCGTGCGCGCGCGCTGCTCGCCCAGGCGGACGCCGTCGTGTACGACGCGCTCGTGAACCCGCGCATCGTGCAAAACGGTGCGGTTCGCGCTGACGCGGAGCTGCACGATGTCGGGAAACGCGGCGGCGCACCGTCTGCGCGACAGGACGCGATCAACGCGTTGCTCGTGCGCCTCGCGCGAGAAGGCAAGCGCGTGGTGCGGCTCAAGGGCGGCGATCCGTTCGTGTTCGGTCGCGGCAGCGAGGAGGCGCAAGCACTCGCCCAAGCGGGCGTGTCGTTCGAGATCGTGCCCGGCGTGACGGCGGGCGTGGCCGCGCCGGCGTACGCGGGCATTCCGGTCACGCATCGCGGCGTCGCATCCGCGGTGACGTTCGTAACCGGCCACGAGGATCCAACCAAAACCGAGAGCGACATCGACTGGGCGTCGCTCGCCCGTGCGGGCGGCACGCTCGTGCTCTACATGGGCGTGAAGCGCCTGCCGGACATCGTCGCGGCGCTGACGGCGGGCGGCTTGTCACGCGACACGCCGGCGGCCGTGGTGGAATGGGGCACGTGGCCGCGGCAGCGGACGGTCGAGAGCACCGTAGCCGGCATCGTGCAAGCCGCGCGCGCGGCGGGCATCGCCGCGCCGTCGATCACCATCGTGGGCGCAGTGGCGCGCCTGCGCGAGGAGATCGCGTGGTTCGATCGCCGTCCGCTGCACGGCCGCCGCATCATCGTGACGCGTGCGCGGGCGCAGGCATCGGATCTGGCAGCCCGCCTTACTGAGTTAGGCGCGGATGTGATCGAGGCGCCAGCCATCGTCATCGCGCCCGCCGACCCCGGCCCGCTGCGGGACGCGCTCGCACGACTCGGCGCGTACCAGTGGGTGCTGTTCACATCGCAGAACGCGGTCGAGATCGCGTGGGCCGCGCTCCGCGATGCCGGCGGCGACGCGCGCCGCTTCGCCGGCGTGCGCGTCGGCGCTGTTGGGCAGGCGACCGCGCGTGCGCTGCTCGACCGCGGCATTGCCGCCGACGTGATCCCGCCACGCGCCACCGCGGAAGGTCTCGCCGAGGCGCTTCGCCAGCGTCCCGATGTGCGCGGCACACGCGCACTGTTCATCAAAGCGGACGGCGCGGGAGACACGCTCCCCGTTGCGCTCCGCGCCGTGGGCGCCACAGTGGAGGAGGTCGTTGCCTACCGGACCATCCCGGACGCCTCGGGCGCGAGCGCAGCACGCGACGCACTTGCCGCAAATGGTGTGGACGCGATCACGTTCACGTCGGCATCCACCGTGCGGTACTTCCTCCACGCGGTGGGCAGCCCGGAGGCGATAGGCCTGGCCAGCGTGATCACTATGGGTCCGATCACCAGCGACGCGGCGCGCTCCGTGGGCCTCACGGTCCACGCGGAGTCGGCCACCGCCACCATTGACGCCCTCGTTAACGCGATCATGGCTATGCTACCGAGAGCAAAGCGCTAGCACGCGTCACATCCGAGATTTTTTCTTGCAGGGCGAGTCGACGCACAGCCGTTAGGCGCGCCGCTTTGGGGGTGGTGTCGCCTAGCTGGGGGAGAGACAGCAGATCGCGCGGGAATTGGGTGAAAATGGAGAGCAGACCGGATGCACGCG
>DASYXE010000264.1:0-2541 GCA_035935375.1 Gemmatimonadaceae bacterium
GGCGCACGGCTGCTTCGAGCTTGTCACGCGACCCGGCAGCGGCACGACCGTCACCGCGTCCATTCCCGCCACGGTTGCGGTCGCTACGCCGCGACGTGCCTCGCATTGAGAACGGAGCCAATGACAGTCGATACCATACGGGTCGTCCTCGTCGATGATCACGCGGTCGTGCGCGCGGGACTCAAGGCGGTGTTGGCGACGGCCCCGGACATTCAGGTCGTCGGCGAAGGCAGCAACGGACGCGAGGCTGTTGCGCTCGCCGAACGGTTCAAGCCCGACGTGGTGATCACCGATCTCTCGATGCCGGACCTCGACGGCACCGGAGTGATCAAGGAAATCGTCGCCAAGAACATTCCGTCGCGCGTGCTCGTGCTCACGATGCACGCCGAAGAGGAATACCTCGTCCCGTTGCTCGAGGCCGGAGCGGCCGGCTACCTGGTGAAGAGCGTGGCCGACCGCGAGCTCATAGCGGCCGTGCGCTCGGTGGCGCACGGCGAGACCTACGTGCAGCCGGCCGCCGCCCGGATCCTGGCGCGCGAGCTCACGAAGAAGGACACCGCCGAGCCTAACCGTCAGCGATACGAGCAGCTGACGCCGCGCGAGCGCGATGTGCTGCGGCTGATCGCGCAAGGGTATTCGGCTCCCGAGATCGGCACGCAGTTGGGCATCAGCCCGAAGACGGTGGACACCTACAAACAGCGCATCGAGGAGAAGCTCGGGCTCGCGCACCGGTCCGACTACGTGCAGTTCGCATTCAAGCTCGGGCTGCTGGGCAAGAGTTAGGCATGTGTTAGACATTCGCTCGGCGAACTCGAGGCGCCTCGACCACCCGTCATGCCGCTGACCGCAAATCGGAGCGTCACGGCCGCACTCTGGATCGCGCTCGTCGCCGCGGCGACGGGCGCGGGCATGGCGCTCGCGGCGCTGTGGCGGGGTGCGATTCCGCCGAATGAACGGCCGCTCGTTGGAGCCGCGCTCTTCGTGTGCGCGGCCGGAGCGGTCGCCTACGCGCTCGTGCGCACCCACACCGTGGGCCGGCGCGTGCGCGCGCTGCAGGACGTGGAACACGACCTCCGCATCTCCGAAGCGAACTTCGCCGGCATCCTCGATATCGCCGCCGACGCGATCATCACCGTCGACGATGCCCAACGAATCGTTCACTTCAATACGGGCGCCGAGCAGATCTTTGGCTACTCGCGGAGCGAGATGATCGGCCAGCCACTCGAACGCCTCATCCCCGAGCGCTTCCGTGCCGCGCACGTCGGGCACATGCGGCGGTTCGCCGCCGGAACGGAAACAGCGCGGCGCATGGGTGAGCGTCGCGAGATCTTCGGCCTTCGGCGCGGCGAGATCGAGTTTCCTGCCGAGGCGTCCATCTCGCGGCTCGCGACGGCGACCGGCGTGCTGTTCACGGTCGTGCTCCGCGACATCACCGAGCGCAAGCGCGTCGAGCACGAACAACGATTTCTCGCCGCACTCGGCGAGGAGTTGGCGCGTTCGCTGGACGAGGACGCAACGGCGCAGCTCGCCGTCGGCGTGGCGGTCCCGGGGCTCGCCGATGCGTGCGTGTTGGATCTCGTCCACGGCGACACGGCGACGCGTCGCCTGGTGAGCGACGGCGGCCCGGAACGCGTGCGCGCGCCGTTGGCCGTCCTGGCGGCGGCCGGCCCCCTTGGGCCGGACTCGCCATCGCGAGTGATCGATGTGCTGCGCACGCGTCGTTCCGAGCTGGTCGCGAACATTACGGAGGAGTGGCTCGAGGCCCATACGGACGACGCGCCCCTCGTTGCCGCTGCGTGGCGGGCGCTCGGGGCGCGTTCCTTGATGATCGTGCCGCTCGTGACGCGAGAACACCTGCTCGGCGCCGTCACGCTCATGGCGCTAGATGGCCGCCGACTGTACGAACCCACGGATCTCGTCTTCGCCGAAGAGATCGCGCGACGATTGGCGCTGGCGCTCGACAATGCGCGTCTCTATCACGCGGCGCGCACGGCGACGCGTGCCCGCGACGAAGTGCTCGGAATCGTGTCGCACGACCTGCAGAACCCGATCGCGGCCATCGCGATGGGTGCGAGTGTTCTCCGCGATCAGCCGCCTGGCGACGTGGAAGGCCGGCGGCAGTTGCTGCGGATGATCACGGAATCCACGGAGTGGATGCGGCGCCTGATTCGCGACTTGCTCGACGTGTCGGCAATCGAGGCCGGACGGCTGTCGGTCGACCGCCGGGGCGAAGCGCCGGCGCCGATCGTAGCGTCCGCGACGCGGATGCTGGCCAGTTCGCTCGCGGAGCGGTCGATCGATCTCCGGGTGGCCGTGTCCGACGACCTTCCGTTAGTCGACGTGGACGCGTCCCGCATCGAGCAGGTGCTCGTGAATCTGCTCGGCAACGCGATCAAGTTCACATCGCCCGGCGGTCGCATCACGATTCGGGCGGCGATGCACGGTACGGATCTGGAAATGTCGGTGGCCGACTCGGGGATCGGCATTGCGCCGGACGAGCAGACGCACGTGTTCGAACGGTACTGGCAGGCGCGTCATACT
>DASYXE010000265.1:0-7781 GCA_035935375.1 Gemmatimonadaceae bacterium
TAGAGCGCCTGTCCCGCGACGTTCTCGAGGAGCGCGACGGGCCCGGCGCCGCCGCCGGGCGCGCCGCGGCCGAGCTGGAATGCGAAGGATGCCCAGCCGTGCGACGCGTTCCACACCAGCGTGGGCACTGCGCCTAACGCAGCAAGGAACGCGGCCGCGGGCGGTCCCGGCCCGGCCAGGGTTCGGCGCGCGTCGCGACGCGTGGCCAGGAACAGCACGAGTCCGACTGGTAGAAAGATCGCCTGGTACTTGGACAGCGCCGCCAGCGCCGCGCACAAGCCCGCGAGCAGCCACCACCGCGTGGCACGCCCGCCCGCATCCGTGATGGCGAGCACGAGGCACAGCACGGCGCCGGCCATGAAGAGATCGAGGGGCCCGTCCGGTAGCACCCACCCGCCGGCCGCGATCGTGAACACAGGAGCGATGGAGAGGAGCAGCGCGGCGCAGGCGCCGGCACGGACGCCGCCCAGCTCCTCGCCTAACCGGAACACCAGCCACGTGGTGCCGGCGAACATGAGGATGAACGGCGCGCGCAGGAGCAGCGCGTTCTCGCTGCCGGTCGCATGCGCGAGCACACCCGGGATCCAGAACGACAGCCCAGGGTGGTCGAAGTACGCCCAACTCGGCGTGCGCGCGACCACGACGGCGTAGGACTCGTCGACGCCCATGCCGACCGTCGCTGCCATCGCCACACGCATCAGCGTCCCGAGCGCAATGACCGCCAGGAGGAGCCGCCGCGGACCTGTGTGACTCGAGCCCTCGCGCATGGACAGGCTCAGAAGGAATGGCCAGGGACGGAGTCGAACCGCCGACACGCGGATTTTCAGTCCGCTGCTCTACCACCTGAGCTACCTGGCCGCAGCACGAAAAGTTAGCCGGTCTCCATGCCGTCCTCAAGCGGATGTCACGAGACCGGCAACCGACGTGGGTGAGTAGAAGCGCGCCGCGGGTACGTCAGACGAATTGCCCCGGTCGCGGCGGGCGCGACTGCACTTGACGAGATCTATGGGATAACGAAGTATTGTCGAATCCCTGCCATCCTCTTTTCCCCGAGTCAACCATGCGGCAATCCATCCGCTTCTGCGTCGCGCCACTCGTGGCCGCCGCCGCCCTTGCGGCGTGCAGCCACTCGACGCCCGACGCCAAAACCACCGACAGCACAACCGCAGCGGCGGCCGCGCCGGCCGCGCCCAACGTCCTCACCGTGACCGCTACCGACTACGCGTTCGACGCGCCGGCGCAGAAACCCGCCGGCTTCACCACGATCCGGGTCGTCGACAACGGCAAGGAAGTGCACCAGGCGGCGCTCCTGCGCATCGAGCACGGCAAGAGCTACGCGGACTTCGCCGAGGCGCTCAAAACAGCGAAGCCGGACTCGCCGCCGCCGAGCTGGGTCGTCAACGCCGGCGGCCCCAACCCGCCTATGCCTAACGGAACGGCCGAATCGATGCAGTACCTCGTGCCCGGCACGTACGCCATCGTCTGCTTCGTGCCGAGTCCCGATGGCACGCCGCACATCGCCAAGGGCATGATGCGCGAGCTCACCGTCACGCCGTCGTCCGCGGCGGCCGCCGCCGCGCCTAACGCAGACGCGACGGTGACGCTGGCCGACTACACCTTCACGACGTCGGCGCCGCTCACCCCCGGCCACCACGTCGTGCGCGTCACCAACAGCGGGCCGCAGCCGCACGAAATCGTGCTCGTCCACCTCCAGCCGGGCAAGACCGGCGCCGACTTCGCCAAGTGGGCCATGTCCATGAAGGGCCCGCCGCCGGGCGCACTCGAGGGAGGAGTCGCCGCGATGGCTCCCGGTGACACCATTTACTTCCCGGCGGACCTCACGCCCGGCACGTACGCGTTTGTGTGCTTCGTGCCCGACGCCAAGGATGGGAAGCCGCATATCGCGCACGGCATGGTGCAGGACTTCGAAATCAAGGGAACCTGATCTACCGGCTCCCGTGACGCGCCGTGACAACCGACTTGATCCCGCCGCGTACGTTGAAATCGCCCACCACTTCCATGTAGGTGGGTGACGCGCACGCGGCGAGATCATCGAGGATCCGGTTCACCGCACGCTCGTAGAAAATCCCGTCGTTGCGGAAGCTCCAGAGATACAGCTTGAGACTCTTGAGCTCGATGCACCGCTCGGCAGGCACGTACGTGATGCGGATCGTGCCGAAATCCGGTGCGCCGCCCTGCAGCAGTGACAGCTCCGCTGCGTCGCTCTCGATTCCTCCAACGGGACAGAGCGAGGTGAACTCCGAGCACTCGAGATGAATCTCGTAGGCTCGGCCGGTATGTGGGTTGGGGAACGTCTCGAGGAGCTCGGGGCGCGGCATGCTCAAGAATAGACCCGCGCCCTACGACGAGCAACGCGCGCGTCGCGCGCGCTCAGTCGTTGCGCAACCGCTTCGACATCTCCTCGAGCAGCCGCCGTTCGTCGTGCGTGAGGCTGCTGATGCCGCGCTCGGAAATCTTGTCGAGCACGAGGTCGAGCTCCTCCGTCTTCTTCTTGCCCACCTTGCTGGCGAGCGACGGACCCAGCGCCTCGCGTTTGGCCATCAGTGCGTTGCTGCGCGCGACGATCTCATCGACTTCGTTGGTCCGCTCGCGCGAGCGCGGCTGTGCACGCGGAATCGCCCGCGGCGTCTCGTCGGCGATGTCCGGGACCTGCGACATGCGCTGGCGAAGCCGGTCGATGCCGCTCGTTCCGCCCGCTGCGCCATTGTGTGCGGCGGCGACGCGCAGGTAGAGATAGCCGACGAACAGCCCGCCCAGATGCGCCATGTACGCGACGCCGGTGTCACCGCCGTTCAGCGACACCATACCCTGGACCACCGTGATCCCGACCAACAACACGACGTACCAGCGGACCTTGATCGAGATGAACACGAACGGGAAGAGCGTCACTTCCTCGTCCGGCCAGCGCATCGCGTAGGCGAGCATCACACCGAAGATCGCCGCCGAGGCGCCGAGGAGATACTGGCCGTCGCGCGCGATCATGAGGTGGAACAACCATCCGCCTAACCCGCACAGCACGTAGTAGAACGTGAAGCTCCGCGCGTTCCATGCGCGCTCCACGCGCGGGCCGAACATCCAGAGCATCCACATGTTCAGCAGCAGGTGCCAGAACCCCGCGTGCACGAACATGTACGTGACGATCGTCCACGGACGCGTCGTGAGATCGCGCACCTCGAACGCGAGCGCGCGCTGCACGTCGGCCGGTCCCACCAGCGTCAGCTGGATGAAGAAGACCGCGACATTGAGCGCGATCAACCACTGGACGGCCGGGGTGAGGCGCGGTGCTTCCTGTTCGTCGACGCTCGTGAAAGCCATGCGGACCTGCGTACGTGGACGGCCTTGTCGTTATAACACGATCGAATCGGGGCGGTTCCTCTCACCAACCCCAGCGAACCGGTGCCATGCGCTAACGACCACCGACCGGGCCCGGAATCCGCAGCCAAAAGGCGAGGTCATTGTGGATGGCCATCCCTCGTTCCAGCAGGGAAGCATACCGCCGGTCCACCCCCGTGCGCTCTGCCCCAACCACTGGATGGACAACAATCTTCGTGCCGGGGGCTACCCGGTGTGCTTGCTCAATGAACCACAGCATCTGCCCGTCCGTCGTCCCCTCGTGTGGCGTCAATACGGCAGCATGGTCGCGACCTGCGGCAGAGGCCGCAGCCAGGGAGGCCAGAGCCCGGTCGAGGCTCGACGCGGTGTTCACGAACTCGACCGTCACTTGGACCATGGCCACGTAGGGCGCCACCTTCGTCACCGCTTCCGGCCGCTCGCCATCGCAATCCACCATCACCGGGATCGGCGACTGCCATCGCTGCATCGCATCGACGATCAATTCCTCGCTGGCCAACGGGTCGCGGCCGCCCAGCGAAATCGAGTGCAGCGGCGACTGTCCGACCACGCGTTGGACATGACGCGCCAGCATTTCGGGCGTGTACAGCACCGCTGTCTCTGCTTCCGCCGCGAATCGCACGAACAGCTGGCGCCGCCCCATCCAGACGCCTTGGCTCTGAATGCCGGGCGATATCCCTGCGATCGCGGCTGCCGGTCCCGTGGTGCGCGCCGTCACGTGTCTTGTCTCCCCCCGATCGCCGGCGATGGGTGTGCCATCGCGAGTTGCACGATGCGCTCGCAGAGCGCACCGAAATCCATTCCCATCGCGGCCGCCGCTTGGGGCAACAAGCTCAATGGCGTCATTCCCGGCAGCGTGTTCGCCTCGAGACAGAAAAATTCACCGCGTTCCGTCATACGGAAGTCGATGCGCGCGTAGCCGTCAAGCTTCAGTGCGCGGAATGCAGCCAGCGCCAGCCGTTGAATCTCCGTCGTCTCGCTCGCCGAGAGCTTCGCGGGGAATTCCTCGCGCGCCATGCCCGGCGTGTACTTGCACTCATAGTCGTAAATCTCGTGTCGCGGGAAGATTTCTCCTACGGGGAGCGCGCGATCGCCGAGCACGCTCACCGTGAGCTCCCGTCCCGGGACAAAGCGCTCGATCATCACCTCGTCGTCATATCGCATCGCGTCGGTCACTGCCGGCGCGAGGTCCGCCCCCGCGCGCACCACAGAAAGCCCAACGGTCGATCCCTGCTTGGATGGCTTCACCACCACCGGCCAACCCAATGCTCGCTCGACACACGCGGCGTCGGGCCGCGTCTCGCTTGCCTGGCTAACGAGTAGCCAGTCCGCGGTCGGGACTTGGGCCGCGCGGAACAGGATCTTCGAGAGGTCCTTGTCCATGGCGAGCGCGCTCGCGAGATGCCCGCTGCCGGTGTACCGGACGCCGACCATGTCGAGCAGCGCCTGCACGGTTCCGTCTTCACCAAACCCGCCGTGCAAGGCCAGGAACACGACATCCGCTTTACGCACCGCGGGCAGTGTTCCCAAGGACGGCGAGAGCGACGTCCGTGTCATGTGCTCGAGCGCACTCAACGACGGCGGCGCGGCCTTCATCACGCCGGCATTTTCCATCGCGCGCTCTTCGATCTCGTCGATCACCCCCCGCGCCGGATCGAGCGACGTCACATCGTGTCCGAGCTCCCGCAGCGCGCGCGCAATGCGAAGTCCCGAGGCCAACGACACATCTCGCTCCGCCGACGTTCCACCCAACAGCACCGTGATCTTCATGGGGGAAGAATGGGCGCGCTCGGATGGTGCGGCAAGGTAGACCGCGCGGCTACATTGATGCCATGCACGTCGCGAGCACTACGGTCCGTGGCTTGGAACATCACGCCACCGGTTCGCGCCCGCGCCGCGCCTTTCGAGGCGCGGTGCTTGCGACACTGATCGTTGCCGGCTTGGGCTGCATCGATCGAGACACGGCACAGAAGGCCATCGAGAGTGTGCAGGAATCCGCGGGTGTGCGACCCGACAGCATGCCGGTGATGCTCAACGATAAGTCGCCATTCCTGTATCCCATGTCGCTGTACAAACGGGGCGTTCAGGCGAACGTCACATTGCGGATCCGCATCGACTCCGTCGGCACGGTCGCGCCGGAGTCCACCACGGTGGTGGAGTCGTCGGGATATCCGGCGCTCGATTCGGCTGCTGTGAGCGGTTCGCAGTCGCTGCGATTCAAACCGGCCAAGTTGCACGGGCAGCCGATGAGCATCTCGATCCTGCTGCCGGTGTTTTTCCGGCGGCCGGATATGCCCCCGCTGCCTGGTGACACCGTGCTGCGCGACACCACGCATTCCGCCCAACACCGCACGCCATGAGTACCTCCTCCGTGTCGACCTCAGCGCCACAGACGATTGCGAGCCAGCGCAACCGGATGCCCTACGACGACGTCCTCCAGACCATCGGGTGGACGCCGCTCATCCGGCTCAACCGTGTGACACAAGGCATCGCGACGCCGGTGTACGGGAAGGCGGAGTTCTTCAACCCCGGCGGAAGCGTGAAGGATCGCATCGGGCTCCCGATCATCGAGCGGGCCGAGCGCGAAGGGAAGCTCAAACCGGGCGGTACGATCGTCGAGGGGACCAGCGGCAACACGGGCATCGGACTCGCCATCGCCGCGGCGCTCAAAGGCTATCAGTGCATCTTCACGATGCCCGACAAGATGTCGCAGGAAAAAGTCCGGCTGCTCAAGGCGTTCGGCGCCGAAGTGATCGTCACGCCGACGGCCGTGGCGCCGGACCATCCGGACAACTACGTCATGTTGGCCAAGCGCATTGCGTCCGAGCTGCCTAACGCAATTCTCGCCAACCAATTCTACAACGACGCGAACCCGCAGGCGCATTACGAGACCACCGGGCCCGAGCTGTGGGAGCAGACGGCGGGGCGCATCACGCATTTCGTCGCGTCGGCCGGGACCGGCGGCACGATCACCGGCGCCGGCCGCTACCTCAAGGAGAAGAACCCGGCGATTCGCATCATCGCCGGCGATCCCACCGGCTCGATTCTCGCCGAGTATTGGCGCAGCCAGGGCAAGAACAAGATCGAAGGAACCCCGTACAAGGTCGAGGGCATTGGACAGGACAAACTGCCGGGCACGTTGGACATGAGTGTCATCGACGACTATCGCACGGTCAGCGACCGCGATGCGTTTGCGATGGCGCGCCGTCTCACCCGCGAGGAGGGATTGTTCGTGGGCGGATCGGCTGGACTCATCGCGCACATCGCGCTGCAGGTCGCGCGGGAGGTGAACGACCCGCACGCACTCGTCGTGACGTTCCTGTGCGACACGGGAGAGCGCTACCTGTCCAAGCTCTACAACGACGACTGGATGCGCGAGAACCAGATGCTCGCCCCCGACCGCGTGCGCATCGCCGACCTCCTCGGCGCGAAGGCGGACCATGCGCCGTCGGTGGTCTCGGTGGGCACCGGCGCTACGGTGCGTCAGGCGCTCCGCCTCATGAACCTGCACGACGTCTCGCAACTGCCGGTGATCGAGGGCAACAACTGCGTCGGCTCGGTGAGCGAAGGCGTGGTATCGGCCAAGGCGCTCGAGGACACGAAGCTGCTGGATGCGACGGTGAGTGATGTGATGGACGCGCCGTTTCCGTTAGTCGAGTCGGGCCAGTCGCTCGACAGCGTGGTGAAGCTGCTCACCAAGTCGAATCCTGCCGTGCTCGTGCGGTCGCAGGATCGCATCGCGGGGATCGTCACGCGCTCGGACGTTCTGCAGTTTCTCATGGCGCGATGACCGACGGCCGGGAGGGGCGGGGGGGGCGGCGGCGGGGACGCGGACGCACTTCGGGGCCGAAGCAGGGACGTGACACCGCACGGGCACGCAGGGCAGAGCTCGCCGACCGCAAGCAGCGCATCCTCACGCACGGCACGCCGTCGGTCACCTCCGGCATTTCCGACGCGATCGTCACCAAGGCCGAAAACGTCTTCTTTCTCACCGATCCATCGGGGTGCGTGCCGGTGGCACCGGGACACGGCCTGGGCCTCTACTATCACGACTGCCGCTACCTGCGCGGCTACGAGGTTCTGTTAGGCAGCGAGCAGCCGACGGTGCTCGCGGCCACCACCGACGACATCGGCCGGTCGGCGGTGCTCGAGCTGGCGAATCCCGACCTGCACCTCGCGCACCGGCGCCTGGTGCCGCGCGAAACCGTGGGCATCCGCTGGACGCGCACCGTTCGTGGCGATACGCCCGGCCTCGATGACGCACTCGAGCTCCGCAACCTGGGGCTCGAGCCGATCACGCTGCCGGTGACGGTAATGTTCGATGCGCGGTTCGAGGATATCTTCGCCGTGCGCGGATTGTTCCAGCATTCGTTAGGCATCCGCCACGCACCGCGATGGCGCGGCCGGTC
>DASYXE010000266.1:0-5277 GCA_035935375.1 Gemmatimonadaceae bacterium
CGAGCGCGTGAGCGCCATCGAGAACGAGATGTCACCCACCTGATCGGGCTGGTGTCCGTCGGAGCCGAGCGAGAGACGCACGCCGCGCTCGAACGCGCGCCGCACGAAGCGCACGTGTGGGTGATAGCGCGACGACACCTCGAACGCGATGCCCGCGCGGTGGAGCGCCTCCACGGCGCGCTCCTCCCGGGACTCGGTCCATAGCTCCTCGAGCGGATGGTCGCGCAGCACCAGCGGCAGCAGCGTCGGGTGCGCGAGGATGTCCACCGGCATCTCGCGCGCAAACTGTTCGAGCGACGCGATGTGCGCCTCCATGTAGGTGTCGGGATCCAGCCCCTCGGGGAACCGGCGCGAGAACATGTTGAGCGGCCGCTCGATGCCGGGCAGATACACCGCGTGCAGCGACCCGATATGGTGCGTGAAGCGCGCGGCGAGGTCGGCTGGAATCTCGCGCCACAGGCTGTCGTGCCAACAGAATTCGCCGCCGCGCGCCACGGGAAACCGCTCGAGCGTGTCGAGGTACGCGCGCACGGCGTCGACGCTCGCGATCGCGCCGGTCACGTCGCGCGAGATGTGGTCGGCGACGCTTGGCCTAACGCCGCGGCCGCGCACGGCGGTCACGAGTTCCGCCACATCGAGCGCGCCGTCGGACATGGTGGTGTGGGCGTGGCAGTCGAGCGGCTGCCAGCTCACGGGTGCGACATCGGGTTGGGCTGCGCGGTGAGGGGCGAGTGCACGTCGCACTCGCGCGTCGGCTCGGTGCCCGGGATGAAGAACTCGGTGGTCACGTCGCTGTCCGGACAGAACGGATTGCGGAGCAATCCCGTGGTCCAGTCGATGTCGCGCGAGATGATGTCCTCGGGGCGCGGCCAGTCGGGCGGGTCGGGGCGGCGCGCGTACACCTCGTTCATGAAGCCGAGCCACGCGGGCGCGGCGAGGCGTCCCCCCTGGGCATCGGACATGATTTTCTGCGGGCGGTCGAAGCCCATCCACACGCCGGCGACGAGGTCGGGCGTGAAGCCGATGAACCAGACGTCGGAGTAGTCGTTGGTCGTGCCGGTCTTGCCGCCGGCCGGAATGTGGAAGCCGGACGCCCAGACCGACGCGGCCGTCCCGCGCCGCAGGACGTCCTTCATCATGTCGACCATGAGCCACGCTTCCTCGGGCGAGAGGACGACGTAGCGCTGCGGATTCGCCTGGAAGATCACGTGGCCGCCGGCGTCCTCGACGCGCGTGATGCCGAACGGCGTGGCGCGGACGCCCAATGTGGCGAACGTCGTGTACGCCGAGATCATCTCGAGCGGGTACACGTCGGCCGACCCGATGTGGATGGACGGGTACGGCGGGATGGGCGTCGTGATGCCCAACTGTCGAGCCATGGCGATGACGTTCTGCTCGCCCAACTGGATGCCTAACCGAATCGTGGCCAGGTTGCGCGAGCGGTAGAGCGCCCGCCGCATGGGCATGATGCCCTCGAACTTGAGGTCATAGTTCTGCGGCGTCCACTCCGTTCCGTTGGGCTGCGGGACGATGAGCGGCGAGTCGTCGAGCAGGTAGCTCGGGGGCAGGCCGTTGTGGATCGCCGTCGCGTACACGACGGGCTTGAACGTGGAGCCGGGCTGCCGGAGCGCCTGCGTGGCGCGGTCGAACTTGGAATCGTCGAAATCGCGGCCGCCGACCAGCGCGCGCACCGCCCCGGTGCGCGGGTCGACGGCCACGAACGCACCTTGCAGATACGGCGAATTCGCCGCGTCGCTCTGCCCCGCCGCCGAGCGCGCGGTGTACTGCTCGAAGGTGGTGTGCTTGAATGCGCCGTACTTCCCTGCCTCGATCGCGCGCAGCTGCTTCTCCAGGTTGCGCTCGGCCGCCGACTGCAGGTCGACGTCGAGCGTCGTGTACACCTTGAGCCCATCGGTGTAGACCTTTTCGCCGAACTGGTCCTCGAGCTGCCGGCGCACCCATTCCACGAAATAGGGTGCGAGCTCGCCGGATTCCTCCTTGCGCGCGAGGCGCAGCGGGTACGCGCGCGCCAGTTGGGCATCTTCGGCGCTGACGACGCCCGCGCGTCGCATGAGCTCGATGATCGTGTTGCGTCGCTGGATGGCGCGATCGGGGAAGCGGCGGGGGTTGTAACGCTCGGGCGCCTTCGGCAATCCGGCGAGCGTCGCGGCTTCGGCGAGATTCAGGTCGCGCACCGATTTGCCGAAGTAGCGCTGCGACGCCGTCTCGACCCCGTACGCGCCGTTGCCGAGGTAGATCTGATTGAGGTAGAGCTCGAGAATCTTGCTCTTGGGATAGAGCCGCTCGATCTCGCGCGCGACTTTGGCCTCTTTGATCTTGCGCGTGAGCGTCTTCTCGCGGCTGATCTTCTCCGAGAAGATGTTTCGCGCGAGCTGCATGGTGAGCGTCGAAAAGCCCTGCGCGTACGCACCCGCACCGACGTTGTGCACGGCGGCGCCGGCCACGCGGATCCAATCGATGCCGTGGTGCTGGTAGAAGCGTTTGTCCTCGGTGATGACGAATGCTTCCTGCACGGTCTTGGGAATTTCGGCGAGCGGGACGAGTGTGCGCCGCTCGAGTCCGAGCTCGGCCACGAAGCGTCCGTCGTCGGCGTAGAGCTTGGAGGTTTGGTGCGGCTGGAAGGCGTCGAGTTGCCGCGGGTCGGGGCACGCGCTGCCGCGACACACCAGGCTCCACGACGCGTACGCGAAGCCGGCCAGGAAGGTCACCGCGAAGGTCGCGGCGAGCAGGAGTGGTCGCTTGACGCGCGACGGTTTAGGCCGTGCGGGCCGGCGACCTGGCATCGCTTGAGCAGTGAGTAAGCGCGAGGGCGCGACTCACATCGGAGTCAGAGAGCAACAATGCGAATGATGAGGGCGAGACCGGCAAGCTAACCGTCGCTCACGGAGCCGGCAACGCGTTGGCAAGCGTGCGAAGTGGTCGAACGCGCCAACCAGCGAAGGCGGCTATTTGCACAGAGTCGGACCTGCAACTGAACCAGCACGCCGGCGTGACACGCGCGACGCGTCCGCATACTTTTGTCGAATGTCGACCAGCGCCTTGCTCGCCGAGCTCTCGTGGCGCGGGCTACTCTACCAGCACACCGACGGTCTGGAGGCGGCACTCGCCGCCGGACGTCTCATTGCGTACTGCGGGTTCGATCCGACCGCGGCGAGTTTGCACGTCGGGAGTCTCGTGCCGGTGATGGGACTGGTGCACCTGCAGCGCACCGGCAACGTGCCGATCGCGCTCGTGGGCGGCGGCACGGGGATGATCGGCGATCCGAGCGGCAAGAGCGCGGAGCGGCAGCTGCAGACGCGCGAGGTGATCGCGGCGAACGGCCGCGCGATCGGCGCGCAGCTGGCGCGATTCCTCGAGTTCACGGGACCGTCGGCGGCGATCCTGGGCGACAACGCCGACTGGCTGCTTCCGTTAGGCGCGGTGGAGATGCTGCGCGACGTGGGCAAGCACTTCACCGTGAACTACATGCTGGCCAAGGAGTCGGTGAAGGCGCGGCTCGAGGGCGGCATCTCGTTCACCGAATTCAGCTACATGCTGCTGCAGGCGTACGACTACCTGCAGCTGCACCAGCGGCACGGCGCCACGCTGCAGATCGGCGGGAGCGACCAGTGGGGCAACATCACGGCCGGGATCGAGCTCATTCGCCGCGCGACGGGTCGCGAGGCGCACGCGCTCACGCTTCCGTTGGTCACGACGGCGGCGGGCACCAAGTTCGGCAAGACCGAAGCGGGCGCCGTGTACCTCGATCCGGCGATGACGTCGCCCTACAAGTTCTATCAGTTCTGGATCAACGCCGACGACCGCGACGTCTCGCGCTGGCTGCGGTTTTTCACGCTGCTCGATCGGGAGACGATCGAGTCGCTGGACCGCGAGACGCAGGAGCACCCGGAGCGGCGTACCGCCCAACGGACGCTGGCGGACCACATGACGGCCCGCGTCCACGGCGCCGACGCGCTGCGCACCGCGGCCGAAGTGTCGGCGCTGTTGTTCGGCGGGAGCGACCCGGCGGCGTTGTCGGCGCAGGCGCTCGCGGCGTTGGCGGCGGAGATCCCGTTTGCGCACGCCAAGTGGGCGCGTGCCGACGGCGACGGCCGATCGTTAGGCCTGCAGGATGCGCTGGTCGCGGCGCAGCTGGCGACCTCCAAGAGCGATGCGCGGCGCACGATCCAGCAAGGCGGCGTCGCGGTGAACGGCGTGCGCGCATCGGGCGACGCGCCGGTCGTGCCGGCGCAGTGCCTGCACGGCTCGTACGTGTTGCTCAGGAAGGGCGCGCGGCACTACGCGCTGCTCCGAATGGAAGACTGAGCGCCGTTACGGGTACGGCAGCAGCGTCAGACGCCGCACGACCGGCGCGTCGGTGGCGCCGGCCGGCGCGAGCGTGCCATCGTCGTGGACGCGATCCCACCCGCTCTGCGCGATGAAATAGAAGGTGTCGCCCAGCATCACGCCGTGGGTCGGATCGTTCACCGCGGGCTTGGCGCGCTCCAACACCTCGGCATCCAGCACGCGCGTCATCGCCGTGTCGAGCAGGATGCGCAGCACGCGGTTCGGCGTGGTCCCGTTCTGCACCGCGAGCAGCGTGTTGCCCACGCGATACAATCCGTCGGTGCCCACGAGTGCGACGTTGCCCGGGTGGCCGAGCCAGCGCACGGCGCGCGTCGACAGATCGACCACGGCGATACCGCGCGCGTAGTCGGCCACGAACAGCCGCTTCTCGTCCGCCGAGAGCGCCGGCGTTTGCGGCGACGTGAACGTGCCGGGCGGCACGAGCACCGCCAGCATGCGTGCGCCCGGTGCGGCGGTGTAGACGGCGCCTGAGACCGCGTCGGACACGTACACCGTCCCGTCGGCGCCGATGGTCATGTCGCCTAACACGTGGGCGCGGCGCGCGTCAGCGGGCTCGAGGCGCGTCCGCAGGGCCCCGGTGGCCAGGTCGTACGCCAGAAGAGCCGACCGGCCGGAATCGGCGGCGCTATAGCCCTGCGCGGCGCTGACGGCGGCGGTCGTGGCCCAGAGGATCTGGCGCGCCGCGTCGACATGGACGGCGAACATCCCCCACGTGGAATCGGCGCCGGGCCGCGTGAAATCCGTGGCGTGCCCGGCGCTGTCGACGGCGACGATCTGTCGCCGGTGCACGCTCGAGACCAGGAACCGCTGTCTCACGGAATCGTAGGCGATGTCCTCGGCGATGAGGTCGGCGTCGGCGAGCGTGAACGCGCTCGCGCCGCGCGTGACGGGCGCGAGGTTGGCGGCCAG
>DASYXE010000267.1:0-13282 GCA_035935375.1 Gemmatimonadaceae bacterium
CCGCCGGCCGGCGCGCCGCGGAGCTCGGCGCCCGTCCTCCCATTGCGGACGGCCACGGCTTCGGCGAGCGCCGCCAGGGCGATCTCCGCCGCGGTGCGGGCGCCGATGTCGAGGCCGACCGGCACGTGCACGCGGGCGAGCGATGCGGCATCGAATCCGTCGGCGGCCAGAAACTCGAGCAGTGCGCGGCCGCGGCGCCGATTGCCTAACAGGCCGATGTACGCGGGACGCCGTGCGAGCAGCACGCGCAGCACCGGGAGCTCGAACTTGTAATCGTGCGCCACGATGATCACGATCGTCGACGCGTCGTATCGAAGCTGCTCCGCGATCTCGCCCAGCGCGCCGATGCGGATCTCATCGGCGGTCGGGAAGCGGTCGCGCGTGGCGTATCGCTCGCGCGCATCGGCGAGGAGCACTTTCCATCCGAGCTCTTTGGCGAAGGCGGCCAGGGGCATGGCGACCTGTCCGGCGCCGAACAGCACGAGGGTGGTGGCCGGACCGTGGAGCTCGAGGAACAGGGCGGCGCGCCGGCCGTGGGCGTCGATCTCGACCGTGCGCGAGGTCGCGCGGGCGATGGCCTCGAGGGCCTGGGCGGCCGCTGCCGCATCGAGCGCCGCGTCGCCGAGCGTGCCGACGGTCGTGCCGTCGTCGCGCACCACGAGCCGGCGCGGCACCGCGGCGCCATCGCCGCCTAACGGAACCACGGCCACCGCGCGGCGCCCGGCGTGTGTTGCGGCGCGAATGGCGTCGTACGCGCGGACGACCGGATCGGCGTCGCTGTCGAGCTGCACCGGCTCGACGAGCACCTCCACGGTGCCCCCGCAGGTGAGGCCGAGGTCCCAGGCCTCTTCGTCGCCTAACGACAACGACAACAGCGTGGGCCGCGCCGATCGGAGCACGGCATCGGACTCGGCCACCACCTGGGCGTCCACGCAGCCGCCGATCGTGACCGACCCGCGGATGCGCCCGTCCTCGCCCACCCACATCTTGGCGCCTTCTTTCTTCGGCGTCGTGCCCTTGGTGGACACGAGCGTCGCCATGGCCACCCGCCGCTCGTGCCGCTTGAGCTCGTCGAGCTGGTCGAAGGTCTCGCGGAGGTCGGCCGGGTTCGTCATCGCCCGTTAGGCAGCAGACCGCCAGGTGACCAACCACTCCAGCGTCGCGCCGGGCTCCACGGACGCCGCGGCGTGCCACGGCCCCATCGCCTCGGCGAGCGATGCGGGCGCACCGATCGACGGCGCGAGCGCCACGCGGTGCACGGCACGGCGGAACGGCGACCAGGCGGGCTTGTCGACGGCCACGCTCGTGCACGCGTGCGGCGCGCCGTCGATGGCGACCTCGAGCCGCGCCCCTGCGTGTTCGAGCGTCGCGCGCGCGGCGTCGACGTAGATCGTGTACGCATAGGTCCGGCCCGCGGCATCGGGCAGCGAGAGGTCGAGCATCTTGTCCTTCGCCACGACGCGCGGCCACCGCATCTCCGCGCCCGCTCCGCCGAGCGCGATGCCGCGGGCCGACCCGACCCGCGCCCGCGTTCCTTCCGCGAGACCGAGGCGCGTGTCCTTGCCTAACGGAAACACGGCGCGGGCCGACCACACGAACGGCAATGGGGCGCGGCCGTCGTTGGTCACCGCGTACCGCATCTCCACCTCGCCCGTCGCACGCACCGTGGTGACGCGCACGAAGCGATACGCCATGCGACGTCCCTGCCACGCGCACGACGCCGACATACCATCACTCCGCGTCTCCAACGCGAAGGTGCTCGGCTGCGACCACAGCTCGCCGTGATCGGGAAGGGCGAGGCCGCCGTAGCGCGCCACGCTCGACGGCAGCACGCAGGGCGCCACGGTGGGGAAGCACTCATCGATGCCGCCGGTATCGCCGACCGCGTCGTACGATGCGCCGTCGGCCGGGCGCTCCGCGCGCGCGCGGCTGCGCCACAGCCACTCGCGGCCGCCGATCTCCAGCGACACGATCTTGCCGCCTAACGCAGGCACGAGCACCACGCGCGTGGTGCCGGCCCGCAGCTCGGCCGAGCCGAATTCGACGGGTGGGGCCAGGGTCGTGGTCATGCGACGCCGCGCGGATCGACGCCGCGCGTGGCGAAGATGCGCGCCACCGCGTCGCCGATCTTGTTGTTCGGCGTGCTCGCGCCGGCCGTGATCCCCACGCGCACCGGACCCGCCATCGCGAGCCAATCGGCCGTCTCCACTTCACCGGGCGATCCGATCGGCCGGTGCCGGATGATCCCCGACACGGCGTCGAGGCAGGTGGCGTCTTCCACGTGGTAGGTGGGCACGCGCGGCGCACACATCGCGGCGAGCGAGAGCGTGTTGCTCGAGTTGTAGCCGCCCACCACGACCATCGCGTCGAGCGGTTCCTCGAGCAGCGCGGCCACCGCGTCCTGCCGATCCTGCGTCGCGCTGCAGATGGTGTCGAACGAGCGGAAGTTGGCGGCGCGGTCGGCGGCCCCGTGCGCGCGTTCCATGGCCTCGCCTAACGCAGCGGCGATGGCGAGCGAGTCGCCGGCCAGCATCGTGGTCTGGTTGGCGACGCCGATGCGCGCCAAGTGGACGTCGGGATCGAACCCGGGCGACGCGGCATGCGCGAACCGTGCGAGAAACGCGTCGCGCGCGCCCCGTCCTTCGATGTAGTCGCAGACCAGCCGCGCTTCGGCCATGTCGCGCACGATGAGGAACGCACCGCCCTCGTGACGGCGCACCTGCGACGCCGTGGCGCGCGTTTCCTCGTGATAGTGCTTGCCGTGGATCACCGCGGTGAAGCCATCGCGCGCGTACGTCTCGACGCGCTTCCACACGGTGAGCACCGAGCCGCACGTGGTATCCACCACCACACAGCCAATGTCCCGCAGCGTCGCGAAGTCCCGCATCGTGACGCCGAACGCGGGAATGATCACGACGTCGTTGGGCGTCACGCGCGAATAGTCGAAGCCTGCCCCTCCCGGTTGGGGCAGCAGGATGTCGACACCCATCGCGCGCAGCTTCGCGTTCACGTGCGGATTGTGGATGATCTCGCCCACCAGCACGACGCGGTGGTCGGGGAACTTGGCGCGCGTTTGGTAGGCGTATTCGACGGCGCGCTCCACGCCGTAGCAGAAGCCGAATTCGCGCGCGAGGTGCACCGTCGTGTCCCCGGCAGTGAGCGCGAACCCGCGCTCACGCAGCAGATCGACCAGCCGACCCGAGTAGTCCGAGTCGAGCGTGGCTGCGACCTCGGCCTTGAGGCCGAAGCCTTTTCGGAAATACGTCGAGTCCGCGGGGTCGGGCATCCAGTGAAATCTAGTGCCCGCCCCGCGGCTCCTGCATCTACTTCTTCGGCTCGAGGATGTCGCCGATGCGGTGGTCGGCCGCCTCGAGGTGGAAGCGCGTCTCGCGATCGGCCGCTTTCGGGATCGCCTGACGGATCTGCTGACGCAGCGACACCAGCTCACCGCGCAGCTCCGACTTCGCATCTTCGGACAGCGGGATATTGCGGCGTCCGAACGGATTGCGCGGCGGGCCAGCGGGCCGCGACGACTCGTCCGGCGGATTCAGTTTTTCGTCCACCTGCGTCAGATACACCATCTGCAGCGACCGACGGTACGCATCGATCGACACCCGTCCCGACGAGAGCTCCGTCCAGATCCCGTGCTGGAGGTCGTCCAGCATGTTGTCGAGCGGGTAGACCGTGGAGCGGTCCTTCGCCATCGCTTCTTCTTCGATCAGCCGGTTCATGCGGTTGTCATTGAGCACGGACGCGAGCACACGCGACTGTGCCGCCACCACGCGGTTGATCATGCCCTCGGCCTCGATGCGGCGGCTCAGGTCGGACCGCTCGAGGTACGACGGCGCATGGAACACGTTGTCGTCGAGGAATTTCATGGCGGCGACCTGCCGCGCGCGCGGGAGCGGCGTGTACACGGGTCCGGGCTGGCTGCCCGACTTGTACTGCACGTCGCCGCCGGCGATGACCGTCACGACGTGCGTCGCTTCGGTCGCCCACTGGCCGACGGTGCGATCGTAGATCTCACGCATGTCGCTGTTGTCCTCGCCCTGTTTGGTCGTGGCGCCGGCGATGTAGCCGGCCACGCGGGCGATGTTCTTGAAGCCGTACGTCGTGGCCCACACCGGATCGGCATCGCCGACCGCTTCGGTGAGCGTGCCGAAGTCGCCGAAGTCGTTGTTCTCCGAGAAGCGATACCACGGCACGGTGTCCTGTTCCATGGCCCATTTGTCCAGCGTTGGGCGCTCCTCGTCCGGCGTTTTCGCGTCGGGGATGGGCGTGTAGCCCCACATGATCGCGTATTTGTCGTACGGTCCGATGCGCGGGACGATGTCCTCGAGGGCGATGTTGTCTTCCGGTTGGGCGACGTAGTTGAAGCGCGAGTAGTCCATGATGCTCGGGCTGTGGCCCATCTTGTGGACCCACGTCGCGCTGCGCACGCTGTCGGCTGGATACGTCGAGCTGCCTAACTGGTCATGGCGCAGACCGATCGTGTGGCCGATCTCGTGCGCGACGACGAACTCGAGCAGCCGTCCCATGAGCGAGTCGGGCATGGGGAACGAGCGCGCGCGGGGATCGAGCTGCGCGGCCTGTGTGAAGTACCAGTCGCGCTGCAGGTTGAGCACGTTCTGGAAGATGCGCACGGATCCGTTGAGGATTTCCCCGGTGCGCGGATCACTCACGTGCGGTCCGACGGCGTTCTCGATGGTCGATGGCAGCCATCGGATCATCGTATGTCTGATGTCTTCCGGCGACCACGTCGAATCGTTCGCCGGCGGATCCTTGGCGACGATCGCGTCCTTGAAGCCCGCGGCCTCGAACGCCACTTGCCAGTCCGTAATCGCTTTTCGGATCCACGGCTTCCACTGATCGGGAGTTCCTGGATCCACGTAGTACACGATCTGCTTCTTTGGAATGCAGAGATTGCCTTCGCGCTGGTCGGAGCACTCGAGCCGATACCGCGTGATGTATTGCCGCCGCGCGGCGCGTTGCTCGAGTCCGAAGTCGACCTGGTCGATCGAGAAGAAGCCGACGCGCTCGTCGAACCGGCGCGGCATCATCGGGTGATCGGGCAGCCGCACCAGGCTCCAGTGTGCGAGCACGCTAATCGCCGTCGTTTCGGCCTGCGGTTGCGCCGGCTGTGGTACGCCCCCGCGGCCGCCGGCAGGGGTGGGAATGCCGGTCTGTGCTGCCTGAATCTCTACGTTCTCGGGGAACGCCGCCGCGCTCTCGATGTACGAGCGGCGCTCATCGATGCGCCCGCGAATGGCGGCGAATTCGGGCACCTCGCTCGTGTACAGGCGCGTCACGTCGATGACGGCCGCACTATCGGGTCCGTACGCCTCGACGTTGAAGATCGCGACGATGGGCGCGTAGTCGGACGCCTGCACCGCGCGATACACGGCGAGCGACGTGTCGGCTGTGATCGAGAACGTCGGTGAGCGAAGAATGATGCGGTCCCCGTCGCGCTGCCACACGAGCGTGCGCTCGCCGAACTCGTCACCGCCATATTCGCCGAAGCCCCCGCGCGGCTGATCTGGCTCGGCCGCAGCGGCGCGGTCAAAGCGCCCAACGAGCAGCATGTCGACGCCGAGCTGCTTCTGCGGGATCTCGAAGTAGAGGTGGTCGCACTGCACGTGCACGATGAACATGCCGCGGTATGTCTTCGCCGCGCGCGTGATCACGCGGTCGTATGGACGCGGACGTCCCGGCCCGGTCGCGACCAAGCGTGCAGCCCCGGTATCCCCGGCGGCAGCGGCAGCAGCGGCGGGTCCGGCCGCGCCAGCGGGCCCGCCGCCGCCGCCGCCGCCACCACCACCACATACCGAGCCGCGCTCGGGACGCTGCTCCGCAACCATTGTCGTGGCCGGCTGCCTTACCGGCTCCGGCGCCTGCTGAGTTGGCTTGTGGGCGCAAGCGGCCACGGACGCGGCCGCCAGAGCCAGGGCGGGAATGACCGATCGATTCGTCACAGGATGTACCGCGAGCGAAGTGGAGAGCGCGCGTCTCGACCAGCGGCGGGTCGAAGCGGGCTAAGGAGCTTGGACAAGCTAACGACGCACGAGCCGTCCGAATCGCTGAAGATTTCACACGGCGATTGGGACAGCGGTCATGCGTCTTCACTTCGCGGAATGCAAGGGGCAAATCGGCTGGCGACGGTTCCCGTCTATGGTGTAGGATTGAAGTGATGCCGTACCGCCGCCTCAGACCATGTTCCGTTCAACTGTCACCCCATGATTTCTGACGGCGGCGACAAACCCGCACCACTCATCAAGCCCCCGGCGCTCGTCAAAGGCGATGCGATCGGCGTCGTTGCCCCCTCGTACGCACCCCGTCCGGGATGGCTCGTGCGCGGCGTCAAGGCATTGGAGCACGTCGGCTTCAATGTCGTCCTCGATCCCGAAATCTCGAAAGGCCGCCGCTTCAAGCGCGCCGAGGACGAGCGACGCGCCGAGAATTTCATGGGCGTGTGGCTCGATCCGAAAGTGAAAGCGGTAATCGGCGGGACCGGCGGCTACGGTGCGGTGCGCATGCTGCCGTACCTCGAGCCGGAAATCTTTCGTCGCAACCCGAAGCCGTTCGTCGGCTACTCGGACATCACGGCGCTGCACTTGTGGCTCATGCGGCGCGCCGGACTGCGGGTGTTCCACGGGCCCACCGTGGACGATCTCATTCCGAGTGCGCGCGACCCCACGATGGCGTCGCTGCTCAACGCGCTGATGGTCCCGAAGCCCCCGACGAAGATCGGCAAGGGCATGTCGCGCGTGCTGCGTCCGGGCCGCGCGACGGGCCGGCTCATCGGCGGCAATCTGTCGTTAGTCCAGCAGACGATCGGCACGCCGTACGAGGTGGACACGCGCGATGCGATTCTCTTTCTCGAGGAAACGCGCGACCCGATGAGCGTGCTCGACGAGCGCCTCGTGCACCTGCGGGCAGCGGGGCTGCTGCGCGCCGTGAAGGGCATCGTCTTCGGACAGCTCTCGATCGACCGCTCGGAGGAGGACGAGTTCGAGGACTTCTTGCTCGACCTCGTGTCGGACCTCAACGTGCCCGTGCTCGCCGACTTCCCGGCCGGGCACGAGGTGCCCAACCTGACCGTTCCGTTAGGCACCGACGTCGAGCTGGTCGCCGAAGACGCCGGCGGCTGGATCGCCTATCGCGAGGACGCGCTCGAGGAGCCGGCGCGCGAGCCGCATCCATCCAAGGATGGCGCCGCGCCCGCGCCCGGCGTCGTCGAGGCCCCGCCGCCCGGCCGCGAGCCGGCGGCCACCGCCCGGTGAGCGCCTAACGCGGTTGAACGCGCGGCGTGTGTAACGCGCCTCGGCCCAACGTCCGCGCCGTCTCGCTGTCCATCGCGTAGCGCTCCACGGCCTGCACCACGCCGGCCGGCAGCGGCATCTTGGCGAAATTCTGCCGCGACACGCACACGAGCACCTGGTATGCCGCCGCGTGCAGCGACACCCCGCTCGCATCGAGCACGTCGAAGTTGATGGTGAGCGACGATTCGCCGACGCGGCTGAAATACGTCACCACCTCGAGCCGGTCATCGAGATGCGCCGGCCGGTAGAACTCCGTGTGCATGATCTTCCGCGGCAGCCAGATGTCGTAACGCTCGAACATCTCGCGGAACGGCAGGCCGCACGCACGAAAGATTTCCGTTTCCGCAAGCTCGTAAAAGCGGATGTACGCACCGTAGCAGATGATGCCGGCGAGATCGATGTCGCCCCACCGGACATACTCGGCCACCACGAACGGCGTCTTGGACATGCCATCAATGTAGACTGCGCCCGAGGTCGTGTCACGCGAGCCTGGCCCGTGTGCGCCTCGCACGTTAGTTATTCCGATGCGGGCCGCAAGCGACGTGGGGTGCGCTCGCATGGAGGGAAGCGATGGATGATCGGAAGCCCGAGGGCAGACGCTCGTTCCTGCGGTCTGCGGTTCTGAGCGTCGCCGCGCTCGCGCTGAGCGGCCGCGAGGTGCTGGGCGCCGGCCGCGGCCCGGGCGACGACATGCCCGACGCCGCCAAGAACGTGCTGCGCGAGCATTTCGGCACGCGGCCGATCTACGATGGTCACGTGAGCCTCGACCTTCCCGAAGTCGCGCCCGACAGCCGCGAGGTCCCGATTTTCATCGAGACCGACCTGCCCATGGACGTCGACCATTACGTGAAGGCGATCCATCTCGTCGTCGACCACAACCCCGACATCTACGTCGCCGGGTTCGAGCTCACGCCAGCGTTAGGCAAGGCGTCGATCGATACGCGCATCAAGATGCGCCGCAGCTCGCAGGTGCGCGCCATCGTCGAGACCAATACGGGGGAGCTGTGGTGGGCGCACAAGCTCGTGTACACCACCCTCAACGGTTGCGTGTGACATGACGCCAGCCGCGACTCCACGCACCGGCGACGCGCGGATTCTCCTCCCTCCCGACATCCAGAAAGACGCGGTGATCTACGTGCGCGCGCTCGTCGCGCACCCGATGTACACCGGGATGTCGCGCGACGAGCACGGCACGCTCATCCCCGAGTACTACATCAAGAGCGTCGACATCACGTACGGCGGCCATCGCGTGGCGCGATTCCAGTGGACGTCGGGCATCAGCCGGGATCCGTACGTCGCCTTCCCGCTGCGCGCCACCCACGAAGGACCGCTGCACATCGCGTGGACGGACACCAAGGGTCGGGTCTATACGCAGAGTGCCGCTATCGCATTCGGCGGATGATTCGTCGCGCCGCGACGACCGCCGCGGCGCTCGCCGTACTCGCGGCCCGCGCCGCGCCCGCCCAACGGATCGTGGTCCCGCAGTCGCTCAGCGCCGACTCGGCGACGCGCGCGGCCCTCGCAAGCCGGTATCCGCGCGACCGCTCGGACACACTGCCCGCGTTCCCGCTGCGCAAGCTCGCCCGGGGCGTGTATGCCGTGCTCGGCGACACGGGACGGGGGGTCGAAGGCCGGCCTAACGCAGGCTTCGTGGTCACGCCCGCCGGCGTCGTCGTGATCGACGCGCTCGCGAGTCCAGGCGAAGGCCGCGTCCTGATGCGCACGATTCGAACGGTGACGCCGGCGCCCGTGCGCTTTCTCGTGCTCACGCACCACCACCCGGACCACACCTTCGGCGCCATCGTCTTCGAGCGCGCCGGCGCACGGATCGTCGCGCATCCCGACCGCCGCACGCTCGCCAACATCGATGGCGATGACCGCCTCGCCAGCGACTGGACCGGCGTCATGGGCCTCGAGCAGATGCGCGGTTTCGCGTACGCCGACTCACCCGACATGGCGGTCAGGCACGACACGCTCCTCGATGTCGGCGGCCGCCGCATCCAGATCGTCCGGCCTGGACCAGCACACACCGCGGGTGATCTGATGGTCTGGCTCCCCGCCGAGCGCGTGCTGTTCACCGGCGACGTCCTCGTCGAAGACGGCGTGTCGATGATGGTCGACGGCAGTTCGTCCGCCATGCTCGGCGCCCTCGCGCGCATCGATTCACTCCAACCGCGGGTGGCGGTGCCGGGACACGGGCGCCTCTCCCAACAGCCAGCAAGTCTCGTCGCCAGCACGCGATGCTACGTGCTTGGCCTGCGCGACACGATGCGCCGTGCGGTGGCCGACGGCGTACGCATGGGACAGGCGCTCGATCGGTTGCCTCCCGCCGACCGCGACCGTCCGGTCTCGCTGCATTCCCGTCTCCGCCGCAACGGCGTACGTGTGTACAGCGAGATGGAGCACGCACTACTCGGGTCACCGCCCTCGAAACGAGCCCTGGCCGCCGAAGCCAGGCAGTTGGCCGCCTGCCAGCGCTAGCCCGCATGCCCCCTGGACCGCTCGCAGGCGCTACGCTCGGAGAGCGTTGCCGGGTCGGCGCTTAGCCCTCAAGGGCAGCGGTCCCGGTCCGATACTCCTCTAGTGACCGGCGGACAGTATCCGCGGCCGCCGCAATCACTTGGATCCGTCCAGGCAGCGCGCCGCGCCATGCCGGATGTCCTCCGTTAGACGAGCCGCCTACGACATGCATTGGTTAGCACAGATCGCCCAACGCGCGGGTCTGCCGCGCGCCGAGAGTCTCGATATTGCCCCCGACCTGTCGACGCCGATGGCGTGGGCCGGCATCGAGCAGCATTGCGGCCTGGGCGAGGATGAGCTCGTGCGCGCCGTCGCGGCGGCAACGGGACTCGACATCGCGAACCTCGCCGACGCGCATCCGCCGGCGCGCCGCCTCGTGCCCGACCGCATCGCGCGACGCTGGGACGTGATCCCGCTGCGCGAGACCGACAAGCACATCGTCGTCGCGACGAGCGACCCGTCTAACGTGGAAGCCGAGCAGGCCATCGCGTTCGCCTCCGGCCGGCGCGTGATGTTCGAGATCGCGAGTCCGGCGATGCTGCACGCGGCCCTGGCCGTGCCGGGCCAACCGATCGCGCCTGCCTCCAGGACTCCTGTGAACGGCACCAAGCCGGTTGGGCCGACCGGCCTGCCGCTCGATGCCACGGGCGCCGCGCAGCTGGCCGACACCTTGATCGCCGACGCCATCGCCGCCGGCGCCAGCGACGTGCAACTCGAACCCGCGAAAACCGGCGGCATCGTGCGATTCCGCGTCGACGGTGTCGTCAGGCCGTACGCCGAGTGCGACGCATCGGACTTCGAGCGCCTCGTGGCGCGCGTGAAAGCCATGGCGCGTCTCGCAACCGCAGTGCGCACGCGTCCGCAAGAAGGCAAGATCAGGTTGGCGGCCGGTCCCGCCGCCGGACTCGAGCTCCGCGTCGCCACCATTCCGACGCGCGACGGCGAGCGCCTCACCGTCCGCATCCCGACGCCCGGGGACGCCCGTTCGCTCGCCGACCTCGACGCGATGCCTGATGATCTGGCGCGCCTTCGTGAGCTCGTCACCGCGCGCTCCGGTCTCGTGCTCGTGTGCGGCGCGCAGAGCTCGGGACGCACCACCACCGCCTACGCACTGGCGCGCGAGATCCTCTCGCGCGGCACGCCCATCACGAGTATCGAAGACCCCATCGAGAGCTGCATCCCCGGCGTGTCGCAGATGCAGGTCGACATGCGCACCGGCCTCACCGTCGCCGCGCTCACGCGCGAAGCGATGGCCGCCGACGGTGCCGCGATCCTCGTCGGCGAGCTGCGCGACCGCGAAACGGCGGACCTGGCCGTGCAGGCCGC
This sequence comes from Gemmatimonadaceae bacterium, assembly GCA_035935375.1. Lineage (GTDB taxonomy): Bacteria > Gemmatimonadota > Gemmatimonadetes > Gemmatimonadales > Gemmatimonadaceae > JADGGM01. Next base: position 11,166 of record DASYXE010000267.1, read on the forward strand.
GACGACGGGCCACCTCGTGGTCGCGGTGCTCCAGGCCGCGAGCGCACTCGGCGCCATCGATCGGTTAGGCGAGCTCGGCCTGGGCCGGACACGCATCGCGGCGGCGCTGCACGGCATCGTCGCGCAGCAGCTCCTCCGCCGCGTGTGCGCCGCGTGTGGCGGCACGACGAGCGGATCGGCATGCGATACCTGCGCCGGCAACGGACTGCGCGGCCGCGTGCCCGTGTTCGAGATCGTGGTCGCCACGCCGCCGCTCCGCGAGCTGATCGCAGACGGCGCCCCGCCATCCGCTCTGCAGCGCAATATGGCGGCGGTCGGGTCGCGGTCGCTGCACGACGGCGCCGCCGCGCGCATCGCGGCCGGCCACACCACGCACGGCGAAGCCGAGCGTATCCTCGGCGCCGCGCCGCATTCGGCCGCCGCAGCGAGATCGGCCGAGCCACGCCGCATCCTCGTGGCCGACGACGATGAGATCGCGCGTCATCTCGCGTGCACGCTGCTCGCCCAACAGGGATTCGAACCGCATGAAGCGAGCGACGGCGCCGTGGCCATCGAGCTGCTGTCGTCCGAGCGGCGCTTCGCGGCGGTCGTGCTCGACCTCCACATGCCGCGCGTCGATGGACGCTCCGTGCTCGGCCATATTCGCCGCACGCCCAAGCTCGCGGCTCTGCCGGTGGTCGTCCTCACCGGTTCGGGCGACGCCAACACCGAGGTGGAAGTGATCGATGCCGGCGCTGACGACTACCTGTCCAAGCCGGCCGACCCTCCACGGTTCCTGGCTCGTGTGCGCGCTGTGCTGCGCCGCGCGGCCGCGTGAGTACACCCATGCCGACCAGTCCCTCCGCCGATGCGTCGGCGGTCGAGCTCGACCGCGCGCTCGAGCGCCTCCGCCGTTTCGGTGGAGACGCGCTGCTGCGCGACATGATCGATCTCTTTCTCGAGCATGCGCCCAAGCGCATCGCCGCGTCGCGCCAGGCGTTGGCGGCCAACGACCTCGCACCCGTCCGCCTGTCCGTGCATTCGCTCGTGTCGAGCTGTGCCCAGTTAGGCGCGGAGCAGATGCGGCGCCTGAGTGCCGAGGCCGAGCAGGCTGTGGCGAACAATCCGGGTGCGCTCGCCGCCCTGCTCGAGGCACTCGAGCGCGAGTTCGGCGTCGTGCAGCCGCTGCTCGTCGCGGCACGCCCATCGGGTCAGGCCGCGTCATGAAAACGATTGCCGTGATCGAAGACAACGCCGACAACCGGTTGTTGCTGCGCGCGCTGCTCGACGAGCGCTTTCACATCGTGGAGTTCGAAACGGGCGCCGACGCCATCGCCGGCCTCGCGCACGCCGGCGCCGAGCTCGTGCTGCTCGACATCTCGCTGCCCGGGATGGATGGCGTCGAAGTCCTCGCGCGACTGCGCGAAGACGCACGGACATGCCCGCTCCCGGTCGTGGCGCTCACGGCGCACGCGATGGCGGGCGACCGCGAGACGTACCTGCGCGCCGGATTCGACGACTACGTCACCAAGCCGATCGTCGACGAGACCGTGCTGTTCGACGCGATCGATCGCCAGTTAGGCAAGAGCGCCGCGTGACGCGTCCCCGCGCCCGACTCGTCGGTACACTCGCCGCCTGCGTCGTGCTCCTCGGCGTCGCCGGCGCGATCGCCGTTCGCCACACCCGCGAGGTCGCGACGCAGGAGCGCTGGATCGCGCACTCGTACCAAGTGAAATCCATGGTCAACGCGCTGAGCGTGCAGCTCGGCGTGCTGGAAATGGACCACGCGCGGCGCGCCTTCTCGGCGCGCGACACGATGCCCGAGCATCGCGCGCCCGCCGTGATCAAGATCGGCACGCTGCTCCGCGACCTGCGCGAGGTGACCGCCGACAATCCTGCCCAACAGGTACGCATCATCCGCCTCGGCCGGTTGATTCGCGCGCGGCATGCCCAACTGGACACCGTCGTGCGTGCGGCGATCGCCAACGGCCGCTCGCCGAACAAGCTGACCGCCGGCGACACGACGCTGCTCGACTCGATCAACGCGCTGACGACGGCCATGCGCGTCGAAGAAGACTCGTTGCTCGTCGTCCGCGTCGAGAACAGCCGCCGGTCGGTGAACGCCGCGCTGCTCGTGC
>DASYXE010000268.1:0-4609 GCA_035935375.1 Gemmatimonadaceae bacterium
GACGCGGACCTGCTCGCGGCCGGGCTCGAGGGTCCGCTGCACGTCTCCTATCGCCGTGCACTCGTGCCGGGGTTCGACGACGTCGTCGCCGCCGGACGCGCCGCGGGCGCGTTCGGCGCGACGCTCAGCGGGTCGGGCTCCTCGGTGGTCGCCGTGGCGCCCGCCGAGCGCGGCGACCAGGTGGCGGCCGCCATGGCCGCCGCCTGGTCGGCGCGCGGGATACACGCCACTCCGTTTGTCTCGGAACCATGCGCGGTCGGCGCCACCGTGAGCGCCGTCGACCGGAACGCGCCGCCATTGCCCGGACGTTCATCCACTGTGGAGATTTCATCATGAGCATCACCGTGCATCTGCCCACCATGCTCGCGCGACTGGCGGGCGACACCAACGCGCTCGAGGCGAGCGGCGACACCGTGGGCGAGGCGCTCACCGACGTGATCGCGCGCTTTCCCGCGCTGGGTCCGCGGCTTCGCGACGACGCCGGGAAACCGTACGGGTTCGTCACGTTCTACTTGAACGACGAAGACATCCGCTTTCGCGGCGGGTTCGAGGCACCGATCGCCGACGGCGACGAGGTGATCGTAGTACCCACCGTGGCCGGCGGGTGATACAATGACCGCAACCGACACGACGCCCGTGGACCACGCCCAACGACTGAGCGCGTTGCCGGAGCTCTCGACGGAAGAGCTGCAGCGCTACAGCCGCCACCTGCTGCTGCCCGAAGTCGGTCTCGAGGGACAGCGCCGCCTCAAAGCCGGCCGCGTCCTCCTTGTGGGCGCGGGCGGACTCGGCTCTCCGTTAGGCCTGTATCTGGCGGCGGCCGGCGTCGGGCATTTGGGCCTCGTCGACTTCGATGTCGTCGACGTGACCAACCTGCAGCGCCAGGTCTTGCACGGCACGCGCGACGTCGGGCGGCCCAAGCTCGACTCGGCGCGCGACCGGCTGCTCGACATCAACCCGCACACGGACATCGAGACGTACGACACGCGTCTCACGTCCGACAACGCGCTCGAGATCGTGCGCGAGTACGACGTCGTCGTCGATGGCACGGACAACTTCCCGACGCGCTACCTGGTGAACGACGCGTGCGTGCTCACCGGGCGGCCCAACGTCTATGGCAGCATCTTCCGCTTCGAGGGACAGGCGAGCGTGTTCGCCACGCCCGATGCCCCGTGCTACCGCTGTCTCTTCCGCGAGCCGCCGCCGCCGGGCCTGGTCCCCAGCTGCGCCGAGGGCGGCGTGTTGGGCGTGCTGCCCGGACTGATCGGCACGATCCAGGCGACCGAGACGCTCAAGATTCTGTTAGGCATCGGGACGACGCTGGCGGGGCGTCTGTTGCTCGTCGACGCGTTGCGGATGCAGTTCCGGACCCTCAAGCTCCAGCGCGACCCCGCGTGCCCGGCGTGCGGCACGCGCACGCTGCGCGAGCTCATCGACTACGAGGATTTCTGCGGACTGCGCGCGGTGCACGCCGGCCCCGGCGTCGCCGAGGTCACGCCGGCCGAGCTCGTGGCGTGGCGCGCGCGCGGCGATGCGATCGACCTGGTCGACGTCCGCGAGCCCGGCGAATGGGCGCTCGGCCACCTGGCCGGCGCGCGGCACATTCCGTTAGGCATGGTGTCATCGGCGCTCGACACCTTCGCGCGCGATCGGACCACGGTCCTCTATTGCAAGGGCGGGACGCGCAGCGCGCAAGCCGCGCGCCTCCTGCAGGAGGGCGGCTTCTCAAACGTCTGGAGCCTCACCGGCGGCATTCTGCGCTGGCGCACCGAGGTCGACCCCACGCTGCCCAACTACTGACCCGACGTACCCGGTCCGTTGTCGCGCATGAGACGCGCCGATCGCGCCATGGAATCCACGCTGGCGGCGATGGATCGCGCCTTCGTCGAGTCGCCCTGCTGCTCGAGCGATTGAAACACGATCGAGCCGATGATGGCGTAGTGGTACACGATGCCGACCGACGCGCGGTCGACCCATCCATTTTGCGCGATGAGCGATTTCGGCGCCGTGTACACGCTGTCCCACAGCGCGCGCGTGGTGGGCTCGTCGAAGTAGCCGCCCGAAATACGGAAGGTGTCCTTGGAGGCGGTGATCGCCTGCGGCATGAGCTTGACCACCAGCCCCTGCGTGAGCAGGTAGGGCTCCAGGCCTAACGCATCGCCGTATTCGCTCGACGAGAAATAGATCGGCCGCCCGGGATACGCGTCGCGGATGAGACGCAACACCACGATCTGGTCGCGCGTGAGATAGCCGGCGGGAATGCGTGCCGTGATGCCGCCGGCCGTGAACACCTGCGGCTCGCGCAGCGACAGCACGGGCGGGATGGAGTCGGCCTCGCCGTACGTCATCTTGAGCGGCGATCCCGACGGCACGGGCCACGCCCGGCCGCGAAAGCGCGCCGGTCCGTTGGCCGCGTCGTACGGACGCACCGGGCGTCGCATCATCTGCCTCACGAACCAATCCGTGCCCAGGTACGTCGCAACGGCGACGATCACGTCCTGGCGCACCCCTTCCACCTCCTGCGCGTACCACAGCGGGAAGGTGTCGTTGTCGCCGTTGGTCACGATGATCGCGTAAGGCTCGACGGAGTTGAGCATGTCCACGGCGAAGTCGCGCGTGAACATCTGCCCCGACCGCGGAGCGTCCCGCATGTTGCCGAAGAACGGAATGAACGCGATGGCCAGCACGGGACACGCGACCAGCCATGGCCGGTTAGGCAGCATGGACGCCGTGGCCGCCTTGGCGCCTGCCACCAGCGTCGCCAGCGACTCCCACAGATACGTCAGCCCGATCCCCACCCACACGCTGAACGAGGAGAAGCTCCACAGATAGAAGTAATCGCGCTCGCGCGGCTCGCGCGCGACGGTGTTCCCGAGCTCCGGCGATTGCCCAAGGCTGTACTTGAAATTCATGTAGTACACGAGCACCAGCGACACCGTGATCGAAAACACGGCGAAGTACCAGAACGAGTCGGGATCGTTCTTCCAGTGCGACCACGCGCCGGCCAGACCCAACACGAGGAACAGCGCCGCGAGCCCGTTCTGGAGGTGGTCGTGTTCGCCGTACGCGTCACGCAGCCACTGCCACTTGAAGTACATCCAGTACATCCCGATCTGCGCCGAGAAGGGCGCCTGCCGGTCGAGCACGGACGGCTTCTGATACTGCTTGCGGTTGATGTTGTCCTCGAGCCGCTGCACCGTGAGCGCGCTGAACGTGCACGACCACTCGAAGTGCGTGAGGCAGCCCGTCGGCTCGCCCTCGTTGATCGTCGGAAAGTACGCGGCACGGATCGGCTCGTACGCGAACGGCGTCAGGCCTAACACGAGCGCGCCCACGGCGACGAGGACGAGCCGCCACCTGAGCAGGGTCCGCGGGCGCCGCACCAACACCGCGATGCCGACGGCGGGCAGCGGCAGGAAGCCGGCCGGGTGATTGGCGTAGCCGAGGCCCAACAGGAACGCCACCAGCACCAGCCACCGGTCCGCGCGCGGGTCGTCGGGCGCGTCGCACCAACACACCATGAGCCACGAGATCACCGCGAGCCCGATGAGCGAGAGCGTGTACACTTTCTCGTTCACCACCGACTGGTTCCACACCGTGAATGACGTCGCGCCGATCAAGACCGCGGCGGCCGCTCCGGCGAGGCGGAGCCACCGCTGCGTCAGCCACCGACTCAGGACGCGCTCGGTGATGAGAAACCAGAATCCCGCCGCCGCGGCGCTCGCCAGCGCCGCCATGATGTTGATCCGCTGCGCGTAGGTCACCGGAATCGGCAGCAGGCCGAAGAAGTGGCCTAACAGGACGAACACCGGGTTGCCGGGCGGGTGCGGAAGACCCAGCACCTTGGCCGACGCGATGTACTCGCTCGTGTCCCACATCGCCGTGGACGGCGCGAGCGTGACCAGGTACAACACGAACGTGACGAGTGCCGCGATGGTCGCGGCCAGATACGACGGCTGGTAGTCGCTTTTTGCGGCGGATCGGATCGGCATCGAGAGCGGTGGAGGTGTGGAGCGGCGCGGGTCCGTCAGGTGGAATCGCGGTGGGAAGAGGCGTCGGCGCCCGGAGGCCGCACCTCGCGATGCACCGCGGCGCGCGGCGCGCGCACCCAGCGGGTACCGTCGACCAGGAAGGCGAAGCGGCGCTCGGTGCAGCGGAGGGCCACCACGGCCGCCCATCGCTCCGCGTTAGGCGACGAGCTCCGCGACAACGGCGTCGCCGTCGTGCTCCAGGCGTTGAAATCGCCCGCCAGCACGACGCGCGACGCACCCCGCGTCCGGAGCGCGAACCGCACCAGGTCGAACGTGTCGTGCAGCGCGGGATCGATGGAGTCGCCGATGAACGTCGCGCTCGCCTCGAGCGGCTCCGGCAGCGACGACTGCCACATGGCGCGCACCGATCCGAGCAAGATCGCCACGCCGGCCGCGGTCGCCACCAATGCGAGGCCGAGCGCACGCACCTGTGTCACCCGCCGCCGTCGTACGCGCCGAAGCCGCGCTTCGGCGTCGGCCGCCCCGCGCACGAGGGCCATGATCGCGTGCACGTGGTCCGTCCGCGCCGCGACCGGCTCGCGCAGCGCCGACTGCATCCACCGCGGCAGCTCGTCGCG
>DASYXE010000269.1:0-6041 GCA_035935375.1 Gemmatimonadaceae bacterium
AGCACGCGTTGATCGACGTCTCGCTCGCCTCCGGATGCGCGTGCGCGGGGTCGCCGCGCGGCGCGCGGGCGACGCTCGTGGCCCTCGAGCCGCCGCGCGCCCGCGCGCCGCTTCTGGATCCGAGTGTCGCGGTCGATGTCGCGCGGACCGATCGCGCCGAGCGGACCGGTGCCGGACGGACGGAGCCCGAGCAACCGGAGAACCCCGTGCCGCCGACGCCTGACGCAAGGCGAGCGTCGCGCGCGGCGGCGCCGCCGTCCGTGCAACGCGCGGGCGCCGCCATCCCGCGCGCGTTCGCTGCGCACCGTGCGCTCGCCAAGCGCCGCGAGCGTGCGCCCGTCGTGCATGCGCCGACGACGTTTTCCACGCGGCCGCGGCCCAAACCGGCCGTCGGGCCGGTCATTCCGCTCTCCACAGACCGGCCGGCGTTCGTGCCGCCGCCATTCGTACCGGCGCCCCCGCCGCTGCCAGGCAAACTGCGCGCGGATCCGCCCGGCCAGTCGCCCGTCGCGCCGACCATCTGCTGACCCGCCGCCGGGCGGCGGCTTCCATTCGCCTAATGCTTCGCCTTGGCGGCGATCGCCGCGGTCGCATCCTGGATCGCGTGCGTCGCCGCATCGAAGCGACCCGCCAGATCCGTCAGTTCGCGCGTGGTGAGATCGCGGTCGCCGGCACGGATGGCTTCGTAGACCGACGGGAAGACCATGTTCGCGTAGCCGTTGTCCTCGTCGGCGGCGTAGATCACGTTCCGGAACCACGGGCGCGTCCGCAACCCGTTAGGCCTGGTGAACGCGCGCTCCACGCGCATCAGCGCCTCGTTCGTGCGCGCGTCGATGTCGCGCGACGGCGCGCCGCGCGCCAGTACCGAATCGCGCGCCGCGTCGAATACCGTTGCCGCCTGCTGCATGCGACCGATTGCCGCAGCGAGCGCCGTCGTGTCCACGCTCCAGCCCTTTGCCTTCGCCGCGGAATCGACGCGCGAAATGTACGTGCGCATCGTCTTCGCATATTCGACGTAGTCGTACGGCAGAATGTCTGCGTCCGCGAATCGTTCCACCATTGCCGCGCCGATGCGCGCCGCCGCAGCGTGGTAGGCGAATGTCGGATCGCCGAACTTCGCCATCCAATGGTACGAGTCGTAGAGCGAGTGATACACGCCGCCGGCGCCGCCGAATCCCCACTCGGCGATGGGAATGCCGAAGTGGTTGTAGAATCCCGCGAAGTCGCTGCCGCCGCCCGGATCGCCCATGCGCGGCTGCACGCTGTCCGGTACGTTCGCGCGCTTGCGCCACACATCGTAGACGGTACCGCTGCCGCTGGGATCGGGAACGTGACTGACGATGTCGCGCAGCGTTGAGCGAATCGATGGCGAGCCGCCGCCGCCAAAGGCCGGCCCCTGTGCCGCCACATCTTGATTGAAGTACGCGACCGCGCCGTGGAGCAGCCGCAGCGAGTCGTCCTCTACGTATTCGGTGGAGCCTAACAAGCCCCATTCCTCGGCATCCCAGGTGGCGAAGACGATCGTGCGCTTCGGCTTGTAGCCTGCGCGTACCGCTTCCGCCACCGCGCGCGCCGATTCCATCACGCTCACCGTTCCGCTCACGTTGTCGGCCGCTCCCGGCCCCCACGCATCGCGATGTCCGCCGATCATCACGATCTCATCCGGGAATTCGCTCCCGCGCACGACGCCGAACGTGTCCCAGATCGTCTTGATCGCCGCCGTTGCTGTGTCGCTGCGCACGATGAGGTGTGCGGACACCGGCCCGGGACCAGCGTGGTAGCGGAAGGGCAACCCGCCCTGCCAGCTCTGCGGAATCTCCTTGCCGCGCAAACCTTCGAGCAGCTTGGCGGCGTTGCCGTACGACATCGGAATCACGGGAATGTGCGAGATCTCGACCGAGTCGAGCGGCACGCGATGCACCCCCGGTTTGCTCGCGTACCCCGGCGTCGTGGGATCGCCGTCGGGGTTAAGCACGCTCCCGCGCTGCACGCCGTTGGCGTTGCGCATCGGTCCTAACGGATAGACGTCGCCGCGCGTGAACCCGTCGTCGGCTGGGTCGCTGTAAATGATGAGTCCGATCGCGCCGTTCTTCTCGGCTTCGCGCGCTTTGATGCCGCGGTACGACCGCCCGTAGCGCGCGATCGCGATCTTGCCTTTCACCGATACGCCTAACGAATCGAGCTGCGCGTAGTCTTCGATGAGCCCGTAGTTCACGTAGACGACGGGCGCCGAGACGTCGCCCGTGCCGCTGTAGCCGTTCGCGATCACCGGCTCCTTCACCGTCCACGACGTCGTGTCCTCGGGCACCGGACCCTCCGCCAACCGAAGCGGAAGCGTGTCCGGCGCGACTCGCCACGCTTCCATCATCGTGGTGAACGGCATCCACACGTCGTACGCGCGTACATTGGTCGCGAGCCCCCACCGCTTCATCGCGTCGATCACAAAGTCGCGTGTCCGCGCCTGCGCCGGCGTTCCGGCGACGTGCACGTCACTGGACAACGCCCGCGAGTCCGCGCGCGCCTGTGCGCTGTCCGGTCGCGCCGTCGTAGTCGCCTCGAGCGCGCGTTCGCGCTGTGCCTCGGCGGGCGTGTAGCCCGGCAGCGATGTTTGCTGGCTGTACAACGTGCTGACGCACACGACGACGGCGACGGTCGCGAACGCGACGTGCAAATGAGCGCGCATGAGGTGGGGTTCAGTGATTGTGGGTTGGAGCCATCGATTCATTCGACCGGGCTACGCAGCCGCCTCTCGAAACGTTGCTGATCGGCTGCGGGCATCTACCCATGCGCCAGGAACGCGTCCCGCGCGCCGGTCACGACGAACTGCACGGCCACGGCCGCAAGCAGCAGACCCATGATGCGCGTCATCACGCGGATGCCGGTCTGGCCGAGGAACACCACCAGCCGCTCGCCTAACCGAAGCGCGCCCCACGAGACCGCCGCCGTGAGCACCACCGACCCGTACACCACCGCCGCTTCGGGCACCGACCGCGCCTGGTTCGCCAGCACCATCACCGTCGAAATCGCACCCGGGCCGGCGAGCATCGGCATCGCCAGCGGCGTGAGGGCGACATCGTCCTTTTCCTCTCCCTCCGCGATTTCCGTGCTGCTCTCCTGCGTGCTGCGCTGCCCGCGCAGCATGTCCATCGCCACGTACCACAGAATGAGTCCGCCGGCGATGCGAAAGGCCGGCAGCGTGATCCCGAACATTCGAAAAATGAGACGGCCCGCGATCCCGAACACGATCATGAGCACGGCCGCGGCGATCGAAGCGCGCGTTGCCGTCGTTCGCCGCTGCGCTGGTGTCTCATTCCGCGTGATCACCAGATACGTCGGAATCACCGCGATCGGGTCGACGATGAACAACACCGACGTGAAGGTAATCAGCGCGAATTGCAGAAAATCGGTCAAGGACGCTCGCGCGGGGCAGGGATCATCGGCTCGCAGCGGGAACGGCGGAAGTTAACCAACGCCGCGACGGGGCCAAAGCCGGTTCGATTCACCGGTGCTGGAGCTCGTCGAGCACCACGAGCAGGGCGTTGCGCAGCCGTTCTTCGCGCATCGGTCCTTCGCGAACGGTGGCGCCAAGATGCGAGAGCTGTGCGAGCATCTCGCGCTCGACGAACGCCTCGGGCTCCCGCACGCCGAGCGATTCCAACGAACAGAGTGCGACCGAGCGCAGCAGCTTTCTCGTCTCGCGCGACAGACCGGCCAGCACTCTCGGATCGGTGATCTCCGCGGGTACCGGATCCTTGCGCCGCGACGGCGCCGATCGCAGCGACGAGAGCGGCGCGAGCGTCACCACGAACGATCCCGCCGTGTGCTCGCGCACCGCGCCAACCACCCCGCGACGTCGCAGTGTCCGCAGCAAGCGGAGCACCGCCTCGCGTACTACCGATACACCCGCGACGCTCTGGTTGCCTCGACCCGTGATCACGAGGACGTCGCCGACGCGCTCGACCTGCTTCTGACGCAGCCAGGCCTCCGCGCGGGCGGTTGCTTGCGCCGGTGTCGGCAGAACGGCCCGGAGATTCAACGTCCGCCCCGGGCCGAATCGCGCTTCGTCCAACGCCGTGAGCGCGCTGCGCGTGCGCGGCCCCTCACGGGTCATGTGACCCTTCCGTTAGAACGTGACGCCGACGCTGATGGGCAGCATCTGGACGGTGCTTCCCGTCGTAAAGATGTCGTGCCAGCGAATTTCCGCGAACGTCGAGAATCCGGTGAGCTGCACGCGCAGGCCCGCGCCAAGATTGATGCCGAAGCGCGTCTCGGAAAACGAGGCGGCGTCCGACGGCTCGAACTTGACGTTGTACCCGCCGACGCCGCCGATGATGTACGGCTTGATCAAGGGCTGCGGACCGAACGCATACGTGGCATTCAGCGTCACCGCGAGCACCCGCGCCTTCTCCGACGGGGAAATGCCGTTGGGCGTGTCCTTGCTGCCTAACTGATGCCACGTGCCTTCGACGCGAAAGCCGAGCGGCACGAGCGGAAGGCCGAGATCGACGAGCGCACCGGCGTGCCATCCCGACGACGAGAAATCCGACAGGTTGCCGACGGGAAACGTCCCGCCGCCCACGATCCCGAATCGTGCCGGACTCGAAGCCAACTGCGCCGACGCCGGAACGGCGAACGCGAGTGACGTGACGGCCGCAATCACACTCCACACCATGCGTCTCATGCAACGCCCCCTTGAAAATGCGTGTGCGTCACGACCGTCGGTCCGAGCTCGGTCGCGCCATGCAATTTCCAACCCTTACCTGGAACACGGCGTCGCGCAAGACGCGCGCCCGCTCAGAACCGGAAGCCCACGCTCACCGGTACCATCTGCACGTGCTTCCCGTTGGTGAAGATGTCGTGCCACCTCGCCTCGAGGAACGCGGCGAATCCTGCCAGCTGCACGCGCACGCCCGCGCCGGCGTTGATTCCGAACGCCGACTCCGAGATCTGCGATGGGCAAATGCCGACTCCTGAATCGCATGACACCGGAAGGTGACGCACATCCGTCTTCACGTTGTACTCACCGACGCCGCCGATGAAGTACGGCTTGATGATCGGCAAGGGCAGCAGCGTGTACGTCGCGTCGAGCGTGCCGGCCAGCACCCGCGCGCTGCTCGTCGCACCGCCTTCGAAGTGCGCGGTGCCAAGCTGGTGATACGCGCCCTCGAGCCGAAATCCAACGGGCACCACCGGTAAGGTGAGCTCGAGAAACGCACCAGCGTGCCAGCCCGATTTCGACACATCCGAGAGATTGCCCGACGGCGACGTCGTACCACCGACCAATCCGAATCCGATGGGACTCGCTATCTGCGCGTGCGATGTCGAGGCGCCTCCGATCACCAGGAGGGCAAACATCACGACGAGCGCTGACCACGTTGATTTCATGTGCACACTCCAGTTGAGTCGAATGCTGTGTTTGACACAGGCGCCGCCAGGCGCGCACGGCTCCCGACATGGATGCTCCTCAAGCAATCCGCGCGCCGCGCTAAAATCGAAGGCCCACGGTGATCGGCACCATCTGTGTGTTCGTCCCGCTCGTCTCGATGTCGTGCCACCGCGCCTCGACAAATGCCGAGAACCATGTCGCGCGCAAACGCACACCGAACCCGGCGTTGAAGCCGAACCCAGTGCGAGTTTTGACCCCGATGCAGTCACCAAAACCCGTGCTGCACGGAAGCAGACTCGGAACGTCCGATCGCACACTGTACTCGCCGATACCGCCAATGACGTAGGGTTGGACCGCCGGTCGAGGCAGCACGGTGTACGTCGCGTCGAGTGTGCCCGCGAGCACGCGGGGACTTCCGTTAGAACCCGGAAGGTGCTTATCGCGGAGCGCGTGCCACGCGCCCTCCAGCCGAAGTCCAATCGGCGTGCCCGGCGGCGTGACGTCGACAAACGCCCCGGCATGCCAACCCGACTCGGCCACTCCCGACAAGATTCCCGATGGATACGTGTAGCCGCCCACCAATCCGAATCCGATTTGCGTCGCGCCCTGCGCGTCGCGTACAGCACCGGCGCTCATCACCAGCAGTCCAACCCAT
>DASYXE010000270.1:0-3822 GCA_035935375.1 Gemmatimonadaceae bacterium
TGCCGGCGCACGCGTCGAGATACACGCCGCCCGGCCGGCGCTCCCAACCGAGCACGTCGATCGCCCGCCGGCGCCACCGTCCGTCGATGTTGAAGCTGAGCAGCCGGTTGAGGAGATCGTACGTCGGCGCGATCTCGGAGAACATCCGCCGCACATACCGGCGCTTCACGACCGCGCTCGATTCCTCGCCACCGTCGCCATCCGCCGCGCCGCGACCCGCCCCCGGCCCCGCCCCCGCTGCCTCGAGCGCCTCGCGCCGTTCCGTGTCGACCGCAGACATTCAGGAAAACTTGGGTCGTCGCGAAAGCCTACGCAAGCGCGATGCTGGATGCGTGAGCCTCGGCGCGCTAACTTGCGCGAGCATCGGCCGGTTGACCGTCTCGCACTCGATCGAGTTGCCGTCTTCCTACGATCTCTCGACCCTCCCAGATGCCGATGTCGCAACCCTCGCCAAGGAAGGACGGGAGGCGGCGTTTCGGGAGCTGGTCCACCGATATGAACGCCCCGTTTTCTCGCTCATCTTCCGCATGGTCCGCGACCGCGAAACCGCGGAGGATCTCGCTCAGGACACGTTCGTCCGCGTCCTGAACCACATCGATCGCTATCGCCCCGAATTCAAGTTCTCGAGCTGGTTGTTCAAGATCGCGAACAACCTGACGATCGATCATCTCCGCAAACGCCAGCTCGACACGATCAGCATCGAGGGTTCGCCGCACGCCGCCACCTCGGCCGAAGCCGAGGCGACCTCGGTCGACGTGCGCTCGCACGATGAATCGCCCCTCGAAGAGATCGAATCGCGCGAGCTCGGGGGCGCCATCGAACGCGCGATTGCACTGCTCCGGCCTGAATACCGCTCGTGTATCCTTTTGCGCCACGTCGAGGGCCGGTCCTACGAGGAAATAGCTGCCACCCTCGACCTGCCCTTGGGCACGGTCAAGACGTACATCCACCGCGCCCGGCACGAGCTGCGGGACGCCTTGGCGCACCTGCGAACCTGACGTGAAACCCTCTGGCACACTGCAACGTACGACTTGGTGGAGGTCCCGTGGATAGACACCTGCTCCCAGAAGAGATCGATCAACTGCTTGACGGCGACGTCGGCTTTGGCACGGCGCCGCTCAAGTTGCATCTGCGCGCATGCGAGACATGCCGCGCCGAGCTCGACGACGCGCGCGCCTTGGTCCGGCAGCTCGAGCATCTCCCCCACTACCAGCCCTCGGCCGTGTTCGCGAACCGCGTGCTCGGACAGGTGCAGGTGTTCGTTCCCTGGCATGTCACGGCGCTCGATACGCTCCGCGGCTGGATGCCGCAGACTCGGACGGCGCGTGCCTTTGCGTGGACCGGATTCGGAAGCGCGGCAGTGGTGCTCACCGCCGTGTCCCTCTGGCTTCTGACGCGTCTCGACGCAGTGATTTTCGCGATCGACATGGCTGTGGGACGGGTGCGCGCCGCCGTCGGCAGTGGTCTCGCCGATGTGGTGGCGACGCTCTTCGGCAGCACCGCCGTTCACGCGTTCCGAACGAGCGGAGCGGCCGGTCTTTGGATCGCGCTCACGGTGCTGTTGTTGCTCGCCGCCGTCACGGCCCGCGCGATGCGCGCCGTGGTGGCGGGTCCGCGCCGTCGTTAGACCCATGCCGACCCGCCGCCCGGTGTACACGCGCGCCGCGATCCTGGCAGCCGCGCTCGCAGTTGCCGCATCCATCAATGGCCTCGCGGCACAAGCCAAACATCCTGCAGCTCGTGCGGTAAGCGCCAGCGATTCGATCGCCGCGGTGCTCGATTCGCTCGGACACGACCCGAACGGACTCGTACTCGAGCGATCCGCGGTTCAAGCGGGCGCGCAGACGGTTGCGGCCGGCGCGACCGTGAACGGGTCGATCGCATCGTGGCATGGCCCGCTCGACGTGCGCGGCACCGTCACCGGCAACGCCGTGGCGCTGGGCGGCGACATCGTCGTCCATACCGGCGGCACGGTGCGCGGCGACGCGGTTGCGTTAGGCGGCCGTGTCCAGCTCGATGGCGGCACGGTGCAAGGGGAGATGCGCTCGCTCTCCGCGCTCACGGTAGGCCCCCTGGCCAAATCCGCTCCACGGACGCCGGCGCAAGCCACGAAACGGTCGCTCTCGCTCGCGGTCGGTTGGTATCTCGTCCTCGCGGTGATTGGACTCTTCGCCGCCCTCTTCGCGCGCGGCAACCTCGAGACCATCGCCGAGCGCATCCGCGATGACTTTTCGCGCTCGTTCCTGTACGGCGTCGTGGGACAGATCGCGCTGTTGCCCGCGCTCGTAGTCGCTATCGTCGCGCTCTGCATCACGGTCATCGGTATTCTGCTCATTCCGTTCGCCATCGTCGGGTTCGTCTTGGGCGGCGCCGGTGCCCTCGCGCTCGGTTTCCTGGCCATGTCGTATGTGACGGGCGAGGCCGCCATGCGCTGGCGCGGTGCGGTCTCGCCGTACACGCCGCCGCCGGTCGTGCAGTTCCTGTTCATTGGGCTCTCTCTGTACTTCGTACTCTGGATGCTCGGCGGACTGCTCTCGTGGGCGGGCTGGTTTGGCGCCGTGCTGCGGCTGGTTGCCGCGATGGTGACGTGGGTGGCGGTCACCGTTGGCTTCGGCGCGACACTCGCCTCTCGCGGGGGCACGCGGGCACCAGGCGGGCACGTACCGCCGCCGACCGCTCCGCCGCCCAAGTTGGACGCGAGCTGGCAGACGCCCACGCCGGTATCCGGGGTGGCCGCTGCGCGCCGGCCTACGCCCCCGCCGCGTTCGGTGCAACATTGATGGCCAGAGGCTCCCTGCGTTCTTGGTTGCCGGTCGTCGCGGCGGCGCTCGTGGCTGCGCCCGCCACCACGGCCCACGCGCAAGTGTGGCGCACCGTGAACGCATCGCGGCAGCGTGCCTCGGCGGACTCGCTGCAGCTCCGCGTGAACTTCGGCGCCGGCACCTTCAATCTCGCCGCCGCCACGGAGCCGCTGCTCTACACGGTCGACATGCGCTACGACGCCGGGCGCGTACGTCCCGTGCACCGCTACGATGCGGCGACGCGCACCCTCACGATCCGCTCCGACAGCGCGATCGGGCATCCATTCTCGCTCGACTTGAAGCGCGGCGGCCTCAACTTCAACGGACCGGGCGACGACCGCAACGGCACCGACCTCACGGTCGGCCTGGCGCGCGGCATTCCGCTCGATCTGTCGCTGTCGTTAGGCGCGTGCGACGCGACGCTCGACCTGGCGAACCTGTCGGTGCGCCGCCTCCATCTCGAGAGCGGTGCGAGCCAGACCACGGTCACGTTCGGGACACCCAATCCGGTCGCGATGTCGTCGCTCGATCTGGACATCGGCGCGGCCGGCCTCACGGTCAAGTCGCTGGGCAACGCGCACGCGTCGACGGTGAACGTGTCGGCGGGCGTGGGTGGCGCGGAGCTGGATTTGGCCGGCACGTGGTCGGGCACGATGAACCTGGTCGTGCGCGCTGCGTTAGGCGGGATCGCGCTCCACATCCCGTCGGACGTCGGCGTCCAAGCCCGCGTCGCCAAAACCCTCGGCAGCCTCGACGCCCCGGACCTCACCGAGCGCGACGGGACGTACTACTCGTCCAACTGGAGCACCGCCGCGCGCAAAGTGGTGATCGACGCCACGGCGACGCTCGCCGGCCTCGAGATCACCCGCGACTGACGGCTCCGTTAGGCCGTTGGCGGCGCCGGGCGCAGCACCACCGGCGCGCCGCGCGTCACACCCAAGGCCCCACCCGCGCTGCCGTCGCGCACCGCGATCTCGAGCAGCCCCGACGACCCGATCACCGCGACCACGTCGCCGGACGC
>DASYXE010000271.1:0-2908 GCA_035935375.1 Gemmatimonadaceae bacterium
TCCTCGCCCAACTCGTCGAGCAGCGCCGAGCGCCCCAGCGCCACCATCGGCTGGGCATGCACATCGGAAAGCAGCACGAGCGTGCCGTCGTGCCGCGTCCGGCGCACCAGATCCTTGAACGCATTGAGCCCCGTCGAATCGATCGCCGGCACGTTGCGCAGCCGAATGATAAGAACCTTGGGATGGCGCGCCACGGCCGCGAGGGTGTCCTTGAACTTCTCCGCGGCGCCAAAGAAGAACGGCCCGTTGATCTCGTAGATCTCGACGCCCGGAGGCAGCCGGCGCCGGCGTGCCCGGTCGGCGTCGGTCTCATCTTCGTCCCGCGGCTCGTAGAACTCGCGCGTCACGGCGCCCACGTTCGTCACCTCCGCCATGCGCCGCATGAACAGGAACACCGCGGTGACGATGCCGACCTCGATCGCGACGGTGAGGTCGACGGCTACCGTTAGGCTGAACGTGAGCAGCATCACCACCACGTCGCTCTTGGGCGCGCGCAACTCGGCCCTGAACGTGCGCCACTCGCTCATGTGGTAGGCGACCACCACGAGGATCGCCGCCAGCGTCGCCAGCGGGATCAGCTCGGCCCAACGGCCGAACGCCACGGTGATGAGGAGCAGCGTGAGGGCGTGCACCATTCCGGCGACCGGCGTGCGGCCGCCGTTCTTCACGTTCGTGGCCGTGCGCGCGATCGCGCCCGTTGCCGGAATGCCGCCGAAGATCGGCGACGCGATGTTCGCGATACCCTGTGCCACCAGCTCCATGTTGGACCGATGCCGCCCGCCGATCATGCCATCGGCGACCACCGCGGAGAGCAGCGACTCGATCGCGGCGAGCAGTGCGATCGCGACCGCCGGCTGCACGAGCCCTGTCACCGTCGACCAGTCGACGTGCGGGAGCACCGGGCGCGGGAGGCCGATGTCGAGCGCGCCGAAACGGCTGCCGATGGTCTCGACCGGCATGTGCAGCGCGTGCGCGGCGACCGTCGTGACGATGAGCGCCACGAACGGTCCGGGGATGCGGCGGCTCACGCGCGGCCAGAGCACCATGATGGCCATCGAGCCCACCGCGAGCCCGACGGCATACGGGTTGGCGCTGCCCATGTGGTGCGCGAACGCGCTCCACTTGGGAAAGAAGTCCGCCGGCACGGCACCCATACGCAGGCCGAGGAAGTCCTTCACCTGGCTCGAGAAGATGATGAGCGCGATACCGCTCGTGAAGCCGATCGTGACGGGGAAGGGGATGAACTTGATCGCCCCGCCTAACTTCGCCACGCCCAACGCGATCAACAGCACGCCGGCCATGATCGTGGCGACCGTGAGCCCGTCCACGCCGTAGTGCTGCACGATCCCGTACACGATGACGATGAACGCCCCGGTCGGTCCGCCGATCTGCACTCGGCTCCCGCCTAACGCAGAGATCAGAAAACCGGCGACGATGGCCGTGTAGAGGCCGCGGTCCGGGGTCACGCCGCTTGCGATCGCGAACGCAATCGCCAGCGGCAGTGCGACGATGCCGACGATGACGCCCGCGGCGGTGTCGGCCAGGAACTGGTCCTTGGTGTACGTCTTGAGGGTCGTGACACTCTTGGGCAGCAGCACGCCGGAACCTCGGGCCTCTTGGGGGGACGCCGCGGGCGCGGCCGCGCGGTCGCGCGGCTGGCATTGAGCGGGCGTTCAATGATATTGACGCATCATTGAACGCGGCGTCAATATGGAAAGGACGGGCGGTCGTGGGCCCGGAGTTGCACGATGAACATCCCCGCCACAGGAGTCGCGACATGCCGGGAACCAAAGCGCCCGAGGAGGAGCGGCGTTCGCAAATCCTCACCGCCGCCTTCGACGTCGCCGCCCGCCGCGGACTCGATGGGCTCACCACGCGCCTGGTCGCCCAACGCGCGCAATGGAGCGCGGGTCTGGTGCCCTTTCACTTCAAGACCAAGGAGCACCTCTTGGTGGCGCTGCTCGACTGGCTCCTGTCTTCGACCACGGTGCTGCACGTGACCGACGACATCGCCGGCATTCCGGAGCCGCTTGCCCGTTTTCTGGCGCTCCTCGAGCGCGAGATGCATCGCCTGTCCAGCGAGCCCCGACGCATCCGGCTCTTTTTCGACTACTGGGTGATGGGAACACGGCATCCCGAGATCCGGCGGAAGATGCGCGCGGAGTTAGGCCGCTACCGGGAAGCGTTCCGGCCGATGGCCGAGGAGATTCTTCGCGCCGAGCCCGAACGGTTCGGGCGGGTGACGCCCGCCGGCCTCGCCGGTCTTGCCGTCAGCTTCATCAAGGGGTGCGCGATCCAATCGATCATCGATCCGCGTTTCGACATCGACGAGTACCTCGCCGCCGCGCACAGTCTGCTCGGACAACTGGCGCCAGCGCCGGCTTGATCATCGCACGATAGCTCGTCGTACGAGAGATGCCTTAGGGCTCGGCTATCCGCGGCCGGTCACTGCGGGTTGAGCCTGGGGAATGATGTGCTTGGTCAAGCGCCCCGTCACCTGGCGAGTGACGGAAGACTGACGGCAGAGTTACGGCGCTTGGCTAACCTCGCGGCCATGCAGCACGATGTCATGCCCCGCTGTCACCAGCACCGTATCCGCGACGGGTCGCCTCGGAGTGTCGAACGCGCCGGAGCTCTGGTGCCGCACTCATCAGTGAGGTGTCTCCATGAGAAGTAGCCGCTCGATCGCGCTCGTGGGCATTGTGGCGGCGGTCACGGCCGCGTCGCCCCGGCCTGAACGGCCGGCCGCACTGCCTAACCCGAATGTCGACGGCGCCGGGCGTCTCGAACACGGCGTCTTGAGCGTTGCGCTCGAGGCCAAAGAGAGCCAGTGGATCGCGGCCGGGTCGCATCAGCGGCCGCTCGAGCTCGCCGCCTTCTCGGAGGTCGGGAAGGCGCCGCTCCTGCC
>DASYXE010000272.1:0-4826 GCA_035935375.1 Gemmatimonadaceae bacterium
GCCGCCGGCCTTGAGCAGCGTCGACAGGTGCAACCGGTTGCGCTCGCCGCCCGACAGATCCTTGGCGAGTTTCTGTTGGTCGGGACCGCGGAATCCGAAGCTCGAGAGGTAGGCGCGCGCGTTGAGCTCGCGCGTTCCGACGTCGATGGTGTCGCGGCCTTCGCTCACTTCCTCGTAGACGGTGCGCGCGCCGTCGAGCGTGCGGCCTTGATCCACGTAGGCGATGCGGACGGTGTCGCCCACGGCGAGCGAGCCGGCGTCGGGCTGGTCCTGGCCGACGATCATCCGGAACAGCGTCGTCTTGCCGGCTCCGTTCGGCCCGATCACGCCCACGATTCCGCCGCGCGGCAGGCTGAACGACAGGCCGTCGAACAGCAGCGTGTCGCCGAACGCCTTGCGCAGGTCCTTGGCGATCACGACGTCGTTGCCTAACCGTGGCGGCGGCGGGATCACGATCTCGCTCTGCAGGACGCGCTCGCCCACATCGCCGGCCGCCAGCTCCTCGAAGCGCGTGATGCGCGCCTTGCTCTTCGCCTGCCGCGCGCGCGGCGCCATGCGCACCCACTCGAGCTCGTGCTCGAGCGTCCGCTGGCGCGCGCTCGCCTGCTTTTCCTCCTGCGCCAGACGCGTTCGCTTCTGGTCGAGCCACGACGAGTAGTTCCCTTCCCACGGAATGCCGCGGCCTCGATCGAGCTCGAGGATCCACTTGGCGACGTTGTCCAGGAAATAGCGGTCGTGCGTGACGGCGACTACCGTCCCGGGAAATTCGGCGAGATGCCGCTCCAGCCACGCGACGCTCTCGGCGTCGAGATGGTTCGTGGGTTCGTCTAACAGAAGCAGGTCGGGCTGCTCGAGCAGCACGCGGCACAGCGCCACCCGCCGCCGCTCTCCGCCGGAGAGCGTCGAGACATCGGCATCCGCGGGCGGCAGCCGCAGCGCATCCATCGCGATCTCGATCGTGTGGTCGAGACTCCAGGCGTCGGTCGCGTCGATGCGCTCCTGCACGCGCGCCTGCTCGTCCAATAACTTCTGCATGGCATCGTCCGACATCGGCTCGGCGAATTTCGCGGCGATCGCGTCGAACCGCTGCAGCAACGCGCGCGTGTCGCGCACGGCTTCTTCCACGTTGCCCTTCACATCCTTGTCCGGATCGAGCTCTGGCTCCTGCGGCAGATACGCGACGCGCGTGCCGGCCGCCGGCCATGCTTCACCTTGAAAGTCCTGGTCGACGCCCGCCATGATCTTGAGCAGCGACGATTTCCCGGCGCCGTTCGCGCCTAACACACCGATCTTCGCGCCCGGATAGAACGAGAGCCAAATGCCTTCGAGGATGACCCGAGACGGCGGTACAACCCGTTTCAGGTCCTTCATGACGTAGATGAACTGCGCTGGCATGGAAGAATCATAAAGACGGACACAGCGCAGACACAGCCGGACAAGTAAGGAGGTTGCAGTCGGGCACCAATGCCTAGTCCGGCCGTGTCCGTGCTCTTGTCCGGCTTTCGCTCTTGTCCGCTCGCGCTCTTGTCCGCTCTAATAGATTGTCAATTCACCCAATCCCTCTTCCCGTGTCCCTGGCCGACGATTTTCTCGCGCTGCACCACGGCAAGACGCCGCTCATTCTCCCGAATGCGTGGGACGTGATCAGCGCGCGCCTGGTGGAAGATGCGGGATTCCCCGCGGTGGCGACGACCAGCGCCGGTGTCGCATGGTCTCTTGGCTTTGCCGACGGCGAAGCCATTACGCGCGACGAGATGCTCTCGGCCGTCGCGCGCATCACCCGCGCGGTGCGCGTCCCGGTCACGGCCGACCTCGAGGCAGCGTATGGTCCTCGCCCCGAAGATGCCGCCGCGACCGCGCGCGGCGCGATCACGGCCGGCGCCGTCGGCTTCAACTTCGAGGACTCCACCGGCGATCCAGGCACACCGCTGCTCGATGTCCCGCTTCAGGTCGAGCGCATCCGCGCCGCCCGCGCCGCTGCCGACGAGCTCGGCGTGCACCTCGTGATCAACGCGCGCACCGATGTGTACCTCGACGAAGTCGGCGCGCCCGACACGAGATTCGATGCAGTCGTGCGCCGGCTGGCTGCCTATCGCGATGCCGGCGCCGACTGCCTCTTCGCGCCCGGCACGGCCGACCGCGACACGATCGCGAATCTCGTGCAGGCCGTGGGGGCGCCGCTCAACGTCCTCGCCACCCCGCACACGCCTCCCGTCGCCGAGCTCGCGCGCCTCGGCGTGGCGCGGATCAGCCTTGGCGGCGGCGTCTACCGCACCGCGCTCGGCCTAACGAAGAGACGGTTAGGCGACCTCCGCCAATTCGGGCGGTTCGACGCGATGCTCGACGGCGCCATCACGCACGCCGAGGCGCAGGACACGCTCGCGCCGCACGACCGCGGCGCGTGACGCGCCGCCGTTTCCATCGACCATGCGGTGACGCCGCACCGTGCCGGGGGCGGGCGGCCGGGAACGGCGGCGGCCTCTCGGTTTGGCCCCGGGTTCGTGGTATGCTTCGCACAGTGGCGCGCGGCGGCCACGGCTACCCGCGGTGCATCACCGTTCCTTCGAAGGAGCTCGGCATGCGACACGCTCTCGTCGGCTTCGGCCTCCTCGTCCTGGTCCCGTTAGGCGCAAGCGGAGCCCAGTCCGGCACCTTCGCCTATGCGCCCGGGACGCAGCACTATCGCTGGGTGACCGAGGTCCACCGCGAGCAGGTCCAGGGCGGTGGCCGCGCCCCGTTCGAGTTCGATGTCACCACGACGCAGTTGGTCACGCTCACGCTCACCGCCAAATCGCCCGACACGCTGCGGCTCGGCATCACACTCGATTCCATTGCCGTGTCGACGAAGTTCGACGCCCCAGCGCCGGACGTCCGTCACCTGTTCGGCGACAAGCTCAGCGGTCTGATTTCGCCGCAGGGGAAGATCTATCGCTTCGACCCGCCGGCCGGCACCACCGATCCGGAGCTCATTGCGCTCTACCGCAATTTTCGCCGGTTCCTCGTGTCCTTTCCGGACAAACCCGTGGCCGCGGGCGCGAGTTGGGCGGACACCGCCACCGAACAGTCGAACAACGGCGGCTTCGACGTCACGACGCGCGCGATCAGCCTCACGCGGGTGACCGGCGACACGACGGTGAACGGCAGGCCCGCGTGGCGCGTCGTCCGTCACACCGACATCGTACAGAGCGGGCAATCATCGGCGGCGCCGGACAGCGAGAAGACGACGCTCGCGGGACAGGGCTCGGTGAACGGCGTTCACGTCCTGAGCCGCGACGGCGTGTACCTGGGCTCGCAGTCCACGCAGCGCGTCGATCTCACCGAAAAGAATGCGATCTCGGAGAGCGCGCCGATCACGCAGACCATCAAGACGACCGTCGAGCGGCTGCCGAACTCTCCGTAGGGCGCGGCCGAGCGAGTGACCGCGCGTCAGCGCGTCTTTTCGTACGTGCCGATGAGCTGGGCCGTCGCCAGCACGTGCGGCTTCATCGCCTGCTCGAGGTCGGTCTTCGACGGGGCGCGCAGATCGCCGAGCGTCGCGCCTAACGCATACAGCTTGAAGAAATAGCGATGCCGGCCGGTGGGCGGGCACGGGCCGCCGTAGCCGGTCCGCTTCCAGTCGTTCTTCCCTTCCCGCGCTCCGTCAGGCAGCCGCGCGGCCGTCGCGCCCTCCGGCAGCCCGCGGGCCGTCGCCGGGATGTCGTACAGGACCCAGTGCACCCACGTCATCTTCGGGGCCTTGGGATCCGGCGCATCCGGATCGTCCACGATCAGCGCGAATGCGTTCGTACCGGCGGGCGCGCCGCTCCACTCCAGCTGCGGCGCGATGTCGCGCCCCTCGCACGTATACTCCGAGGGAATCGCACCGTGATCCGTGAACGCCGGTGACGTGATGGAAAACGCCATACGACCGCCCCGTGGATGACCCGCTGCCGCGATGAGCCCGGCCGCGAGTCCTGCAACCACCGCGCCGCGCACCGCGCGTGAGGTCCTGTGCATCACACCAGTCTCCGCCGGCTTCCGTTAGGCAAACGGGCCTAGCGTGACCGCGGGGTGAGTCCGGGCTGCTCGGACCGGCGAGCCGGGAACACCTCCAGCGACGGATCGAGCTCGTGCCGCGGCGACACGCGCGGCTGAGCCCGGCCGACCACCCGCCGATAGAGCAGCAACCCGCCGGCCGCCGCGGCGCCGACCACCGCTGCGCCGGCCACGAGCGTCAACCCGAATGCGAGCAGAACGCCGCCCGCCACCAGGGCGGCAACGCCCAACGCCGCGGCCGCGGCGCGACTCCTAACGTTGATCTGCACGAGACGAATGTAGGGCATGCTCCTCCACGCGGAGCTCAGCCGCGAGACTCATACCGAGAGCATAGGAAGCGCGCCGCGACGGGACAAGTGTCGCGACCTCGACCCTACGCAGCCGCGCCCTGTTGGGCCTCCACCACGACGGCCGTGCCGTAGCACAACACTTCGGTCACACCGTTCATGACTTCGGTCGCATCGTAACGCACGCCAATCACCGCGTTGGCACCCACTTCCGATGCGTGCGACAACATGAGCTGAAACGCCTCTTCCCGCGTTCGCTCACACAAATCGGTGAGCAGCGAAATGTTGCCGCCCACCAATGTTTGCAACGCCGCACCGATGTTGCCGACGATGGACCGCGAACGCACGACGATGCCTCGGATGATTCCGAGATTCTGCACCACTCGGTAACCATCGAGCGAAAAACCGGTGGTTGTCATCTTGTGGAGGAGTGGCACGGGAGCTCCGTTTCGGGGGAAGCGGCGGCTGGCACCGCCTTGGGGAAGCGCTGACGCGTAGGGAAGC
>DASYXE010000273.1:0-4169 GCA_035935375.1 Gemmatimonadaceae bacterium
CCGGGCACGATCGCGAAACAACTCGCGCGGGTCGGCGAATCATCGGCTGCGGCCCGCGCGGCGCTCTATCCGCTGCAACTCGGCTTGGTCGGATTGGACCGGGCTCGCCCGCAAGCATCCGCGTCTG
The DNA here is from genome assembly GCA_035935375.1 of Gemmatimonadaceae bacterium. Classification (GTDB taxonomy): domain Bacteria; phylum Gemmatimonadota; class Gemmatimonadetes; order Gemmatimonadales; family Gemmatimonadaceae; genus JADGGM01. Next base: position 128 of record DASYXE010000273.1, read on the forward strand.
CCGTGCGCTCGTCCGCCTTGTTGCTCGTCGCGCGCCGACGGGCGCGAAGCGGCGGTTAGGCGCCCGCGAGGCGTTGGCCGCCGGGGGCGTCGCGGCCTCCGTGCGCCGCTTGACGACACGGGCGGGTGGCGCTATCGTGATGGGTAACATGGTGACATATCAAGCGGTGACTGCTCGCGCATGACGCCTCCGTCGCGCGACCTCCTGCAGGGGACGGTGGACGTCCTCATTCTCCGCACGCTCGCCTGGCGCCCCATGCACGGCTACGGCATTGCGCGGTTCGTCCGCGAACGCTCGCAGGGCGCGATCGCGATCGAGAGTGCTGCCCTCTATCAGGCGCTGCACCGCCTGGAGCACAAGAAGTGGGTGCGCTCCACCTGGAAGCTCACGGACACCAATCGTCGCGCCCGATTCTACGAGCTCACGACGCCCGGGCGCGCGCAGCTGCGCCGCGAACGCCACGAGCTGCACACGTACATGGACGCGCTGCGGATGGTGCTCGGACCGCTGTGATCGGACGCGCCACGGAGGCCTCGCATGCCACGCCTAACCGACCGACGTCTCTTTCAACTGCCGTGGCGTACGGCCGGCCGCATTCGCGCCGACGTGGACGACGAGATCCGCTTCGACCTCGACATGCGCACCGCGGAGCTCGTAGAGCAGGGAATCCCCGAAGCCGACGCACGACGCCAGGCCCTCGCCGAGTTCGGGAACCTCGACCAGACGCGAGACTACTGCGCATCGCTCGACGACGCAGGACAGCGCGAAGCCGGGCGCGCGGACTGGCTCGCCGAAGCGGCGCAGGACGCCCGTGTCCTGTGGCGCGGCATGCGGCGCGCCCCGTGGTTCGCGCTCGTCGTTCTCATCACGATCGCGCTCGGCATCGGCGCGAACACGGCTGTGTTCTCGGTGGTGCGCTCCGTGCTGCTCGAGCGGCTGCCGTATCGCGAGCCTGATCAACTGGTTCGTTTGTACGGCACGTCGCCGGGGAAGCCAGACGCGCAGGGGATGCTGACGCCCGTCGAGATCGCGGCGATGACGCAAGCACGCGCCTTCGCCGGCATCGGCGTGTGGGGTTGGTTCTCGGGCGTGACGTACGTCGGCGATCGGAGCACCGACGCGTGGCAGAGCGTCCAGGTGAGCCCCGATTTCTTTCGAGTGTTAGGCGTGCGCCCATGGCTCGGCCGCCCGATCGACGAGCGTGACGTCGGCGCTGACGGCGCGCCGACGGCGGTGCTCACCTATTCGGTCTGGCAGCAGGCGTTCGGCGGCGATTCCGCCCTTGTCGGGCGGGACATCCGGCTGAGCGGACATCGGGTCACCGTCGTCGGGATCTTGCCACCGAGCTTCGTCTCGCCGGACCGCGCGCCCGACGTGTGGCTGCCCCTGGATCCGCGGTCGCTGTTTCGCGACCCGGTCGCCGCCGAGCACAGCCGCGTCTATCGGGCCGTGGGGCGCCTGGCACCTGGCGTTAGGCGCGAGGAGCTGGCGACCACCCTCGACGTGGCCGCTCGCCGCATTCGCGATGCGCACCCGGCGCTGGAGACCGAATCGCCGGTCGCCGCCGTGCCGCTGCACGACGACATGGTGGGCGCGGTGCGGCCGGCGCTGCTCGCCGTGATGGGCGCGGCCGTGCTCGTCCTCGTGCTGGCGTGCGTCAACCTCGCCGGACTCTTTCTGTCGCGCTCGCTGGCGCGACAACGCGAGCTGGCGGCGCGGGCTGCGTTAGGCGCCGGCCGTGGACGCCTCGTGCGCCAGCTGCTCACGGAGAGCGCCATGTTCGCGCTGGGCGGCGGCGCGCTGGGGATCGTGTTCGCCTTCTGGGCCAAGCAAGCTCTAGTGAAGGCCGGGCGCGTCATCATGCCGTCGATGGCCGGCGTGCGCATCGATCTGCGCGTGCTGGGTTTCGCGTTCGCCCTGTCGATCGCCAGCGCGCTCGCGTTCGGGCTCATGCCCGCGCTCGTCGGCACGCGCTTCAACCTGCAGGGCTCGCTGGCCGGTGCGAGCCGCACGGTGTCGGCGGGCCGAGCCGTTAGGCGGATGGGGCGCGGGCTCGTGGCGGTGCAGGTGGCGCTCGCCGTCGTGCTGCTCATCGGAGCCGGCCTGCTCGGCCGCACCCTGGCGGCGCTCGAACACACCGGTGTCGGGTACGACACGAGCTCACACGTGCTCACGTTCAGCGTCGCCCTCACGCCCGCACCGTATGCGGAGCCCGCACGCCAAACCGCGTTCTTCGACGACTTCCTGACGCGAGTGGGCGCGCTGCATGGTGTGCGCGCCGTCGGCACGGTGGTGGTCGCGCCGTGGCTCGGATACACTGTGGCCGGTCCCGACTCGCTCGTCGCCGAAGGGCGCACGGACATCGCGCGTGGCGGCGACATGGCGAGTCGCGTCACGGTGTCGCCGGGGTACTTCGCGGCGGTCTCGATTCCGGTGCGCCGCGGGCGCGGGTTCACGTCGCTCGATCGTGCCGATGCGCCGCTGGTCGCCGTGATCAACGAACGCATGGCGCGACAGGTCTGGCCCGGGGCGAATCCACTTGGCCAGCGCATCCGACTGGGCTCGCAACGCGCACCGTGGATGCAGATCGTGGGTGTGGTCGGCGACGTGCGCGCATTCCCATGGACGGAACCACCAGCCACGGTCTACGTCTCGGCGACGCAGCACCCGTTAGGCTGGGGAGCGGTCGTCGTGCGGAGTGACGGAGACCCGCGGGCACTCGTGGCGCCGATTCGCGGCGTGCTGCACGACATTGATCCCAGTCTGCCGATTCCTTCGGCGGGCGTGCAGACGATGGACGAGGTGTTCGCGAACATGCTCGCGCGCCAGCGCCTGCCCATGTTGTTCACCGGCGCGTTCGCCGGGCTCGCGCTCGTGCTCGCGGCGCTCGGCGTGTACAGCATCATGGCGTATTCGGTGACGGCGCGGCAGCGCGAGTTCGGGATTCGCACCGCGCTCGGCGCGCGCCGGACCAACGTGCTGTCTCTCGTCGTGCGCCAGGGGATGACCATGGCCGTAGCCGGCGCCGCGGCCGGACTCATCATTGCGGCGGCGATATCGCGGATGATCGCTGGACTCTTGATCGGGGTGACGCCGCACGACGCGGCGACGTTCGTCGTAGTGCCGTTGGTCCTGCTGACCGTGAGTGCGGTGGCGTGTTTCGTTCCGGCCCGGCGCGCGATGTCGGTCGACCCGCTCGAGGCACTGCGGGCCGAGTAGTTAGGCGTGCCTTACGGAGCAAACGTGCGGGGTTGACAGCGTGACGGGGACCACCGCATGCTATGGCACCTGCTCGAGGGATCGACGATGAGATCGTCACACGTACTCGCTCCGCTCTTCGCCATCGCCGCGATCGCGTGCTCGGGAGCCGAGTCGGCCGTTGCGCCTCGTCCTGACGTCACACTCTCGGTGACCAACGAAACCTGCCATTCGGGGGTGTGTGATTCCCTGGTCGTTCTCGCCTTTCCAGACGTGCGCGTCGTAACGCCGGGCGGACTGTGGCACCTGTATCTGGGCACGGTTACGACCCCTCAGGCGTGTTACACGATTCCGACCACAGCGAAGTTCCTGGTTATCGCCGTCGCGGAAAATGGTTCGGCCGACACGACGACGTATCGCTGGAGTGACGTGCAGTCGATGAGTATCGGTGCGCTCGCACCGGACGTGCCTGGATTCGCTGCGGGGCCGACCACGGCGAGCTTCGTGCCTGCCGCGCACGCGGGCTGGACACTCAGCGTGCCGAGCGGGACGACCGCGGTGTCCGGAGCGGTGTGCCATCCGTAATCGCCTAACGCGCGGGTGGGGACGGAAACCGGTGAGGCTCACCGTAGGATGTTGATTGCGATGACTGGTGTGATGGACCGCGTTGTGTGGTGACCCTGCGGGATCACGCGCATCGCCAGCAACACGCCCCAGTTGGGCGTCCAGCTGTACTCGACCGCCGGCGCGATCGCGAACACATTCGCGGCTGGCGCGTCGAGTCGAGTCGTCCCGGTCGCGGTCGAGTCGCCGACGTCGATCCCTCGGACGCGCGTGGCCGCCT
>DASYXE010000274.1:0-3657 GCA_035935375.1 Gemmatimonadaceae bacterium
GCTGCTCGGCGACGATCGCGGCGGGCTCTGTTGTGGTGCTCTGCGGACCATCCGGATCGGGCAAGAGCACACTCATCAGATGCATCAACAGCCTCGAGACGATCGACGACGGCGACATCCTCGTCGACGGCAAGTCCGTTCGCGCGCCGGACACCGACCTGTCGGCGCTGCGCGCACGCATTGGGATGGTCTTCCAGACGTTCGAGCTGTTCCCGCATCGTACCGCGCTCGAAAACATCAATCTCGCGCAGATCTATGTGCGGAAGCGCAGCCCAGCCGCTGCCACCGAACGGTCGATGGCGCTGCTCGAGCGCGTCGGCCTCGCCGATCACGCGCACAAATACCCGGCGGCGCTCTCGGGCGGCCAGCAGCAGCGCGTCGCGATCGCGCGTGCGCTGGCGATGGACCCGGTCGCGATGTTGTTCGACGAGCCGACGTCGGCACTCGATCCCGAGATGATCTGCGAGGTGCTGGACGTCATGGGCAGTCTCGCCGAGCAAGGGATGACGATGTTGATCGTGACGCACGAGATGGCGTTCGCGCAGCGGGTGGCCGACCGCGTACTGTTCATGGACCGCGGAAAAATTCTCGAGGACCGCGATACGATGTCGTTCTTCACCGAGCCACACTCGGAGCGGGCCCGCGATTTTCTGTCGAAGATTCTGCTGCACGACGCGCGCGCCGCTCGACGCGGCCGCAACGAAGAAACCGTCCACGTCGTGTTGAGCGAGGCGCTCTGGAAGCACCGCTTTCGTGTCGACGCCTAACGTGAGAGCCTCGCGATGACCGCCCGCCTGCCGCAGGGCCGCGCCGCCGACGGCGCAGCCGACGCCCCGCGTTATCAACAGATCGCCGACGAGCTGATCGCGAAGATCGGGACGGGCGTGTATCCCGTGGGCGGCCTGCTGCCCACCGAGATGGAGCTGTGCGCGCAGTACGGCATCAGCCGCTCCACCGTGCGCGAAGCCTTACGCAAGCTGCGCGACGCCGGACTCATCTCGCGCCACCGGCGCACCGGCACCAAGGTGATCGCCCAACAACCGCCGGCACTCTATCGGCAGCCGACCAACTCGATCGGCGACCTGCTCCAGTACGCCGACGAGACGCGCATCCAGATCCTCTCGGAGAAGCGCGTCATCTGCGATGCCCAACTGGCGGGGCTGCTCGAGTGCCGCGAGGGACACGCCTGGCTCCGGCTCAACAGCCTGCGCACCGTGCCTAACGACCCCCGCCCCATCTGCATGACCACTGCGTACGTCGACGCCGGCCTGCCCGACATCGACAAACATCTCGAGACCGTCGCCGGACCGATCTCGGCGATGCTCGAGCGGACGTACGGCATCCGGATCGCGCGCATCGAGCAAAGCATCCAGGCGATTCGTTTGGGCAAGCGGCAGGCGACACTGCTGCGAGCGGATGCCGGCAGTCCCGCGCTCCGCGCCGTGCGCCGCTACTATCGCGAAGACGGCACGCTCATCGAGCTCTCGAGCGCCATCCATCCCGGGGATCGCTTTACGTACGTGACCAGTCTCGTGCGCGAATAGCGCCATCGGTCGCGCCCGCGACGCTCGGGCTCGCCACGACAGTTCGGCACACCTTCTGCGCTATATGACGGTGCCGAACCCCCGTGCTGCTGGAGAGGTAGCCGCGTCGCATGCGCATTGCCCTGCTGTCCACGCCGTTCATCGCTGTTCCACCCCCTCGATACGGCGGCACGGAGTTGGTAGTCGCCGAGCTGGCTGAAGGCCTCGCCGACCAGGGGCACCAGGTCACGTTGTACACCACGGGCGACTCCAGCGCGTGCGTCGAGCGTCGATCGCTCTACAAGCACGCGCAGTGGCCGCCCCAAACGCTGCCCGACATCAATCACGTCACGTGGGCACTGCACGAGGTTGCCGCGCGCGACTTCGACGTCGTCCACGCCAACTCCGCCAGCGCGCTCGCGTGCTGGCGCGGCACGCAGCGTCCGCCGCTCGTCTACACGCTCCACCACGCGCGGGACGAAGAGCTGTCCAGCTTCTACCGCTTTTTCCCCGAAGCGTGGTACGTCGCGATTTCTCGCGATCAGGCGCGTCGCGAGGTTCCGCTGCCGCACGTCGAGGTCATCCACCACGGCCTGGACCCGAGCAAATACGAGTCGACGCCGTCGCCGAGCGACTACGTATGCTTCGTCGGACGGTTTTCGCTCGTGAAGGGACCGCACGTCGCGATCGACGTCGCCGCGGCCGCCGGCGTGCCCATCCGGGTTGCGGGCGAAGTCCATCCGGTGGACGCCGAGTTCGGTGAGCGCGAGATGGCGCATCGCTTGGCCGCGAGCCACGTGACCATGCTCGGCAGCATCGGCATGCCGGAGAAAGTGCCGCTGCTGCGCGACGCGCGCGCTTTGCTCGCACCCATCGCATGGGACGAGCCCTTCGGTTTGGCGCTCATCGAGGCGATGTTGAGTGGATGTCCGGCGATCGCCTATCCGCGCGGCAGTGTGCCGGAGCTCGTCGAACCCGGCATCACCGGATTCGTGGTGCGCGACGCCGCCGAGATGCGCGACATCGTGCGGCCCGGGAGTGTACTCGATGATTTCGATCGCGAGCGCTGTCGAGCGCGCGCCGTGGAGCGCTTCGGGCGCGAGCGCATGGTGCGCGATTACGAGCGCCTGTACGCGCGGGCGGCGGCAAAGGGACGGACGGGCGGTCCGATGAAGCGGACGGCCCGATCCAGCGCGACGCGTCTCCTACCGAATCATCATGACGGTTGAGGGAAGGACAGAGCCCAAACCGATCTCGATGCAAGACGCCGTGGGATACACGGCCATCGATTGCCGGCACGGAACAGCCTTGCACGACAGCATGGTGCTCAAGCACGAGCTCCTGTTCCTGCTGCTCGACGCACAGGGCAACATCGACCCGCCGGGCCACTGCGGCCTCGGGCTGTTCCACCACGACACGCGCATGCTGAGCCACTACGTGTTGAACATGGCCGGCGGGACGCCCACGCAGCTCTCGGCGCAGGTGATCCGCACGTTCAGCGCGCAGATCGATCTGGCGATCGACGACCAGACGTTTGGCGGCGACACCTGGAACGTGTCTAACGCAGTGCACGTCCGGCGGGAGCTGCTGCTCGATGATCAGCTCACCGAGCGCGTGACGTTCACGAATTTTCTCACGTCGCCCATCGAGTTCTGGGCGGCGCTCTCGGTGGCCAACGACTTCGCCGACATCTTCGAGGTGCGCGGTTGGCAGCGCAAGGAACGCGGCACGTTCTTCGAGCCCGAAGTGAACGAGCGGTCGATCGCGTTCGCGTATCGCGGCCGCGACGGCCGGATCATTCGGAGCCTCGTGTGTTTCGACATGACGCCGGATGACATCGGCTCGGACGGTGCACGCTGGCGATTCCGCCTCGAGCCGAACCGGCCGCACCACCTCGAGTGGCACGTGATCCCGGACCCGCCGGCCGACGCGGAGCCGGAGTATCTGGATCCGCACCACTCGGGCGACGGCACGTTTCGCCGCCGACACGACACGATGGAGACCATCTACGACGGGTGGCGCGACTCGTGTACGCGATTCGTGTCCAACGTGCCGGAGTTCAACACGGCGTTGGACCAGGCGACGATCGACCTGCGCGCCCTCTACACCCAGGTCGACGATCTGCCGATCATCT
>DASYXE010000275.1:0-1939 GCA_035935375.1 Gemmatimonadaceae bacterium
ACAACGCGGCGCGTGCATTTGCTGGTGCGCTCCGACAAGCTCGCCGATACGATGTCCCGCTACCTGATCCGCCGCATCGAGGATCATCCGGCGATCGAACGCCATTTCTACACCGAGGTCGTGGCGCTCGAGGGGAACGGACGCCTCGAGCGCGTCGCGTGGCGCGACAAGCAGACGGGCCAGGTGGAGCAACACCCGATCCGGCATGTGTTCACGATGACCGGCGCGGTCCCGAGCACGGCATGGCTCGGGGGGTGCGTCGCGCTGGACGAGAAGGGGTTCATCAAGACGGGACGGGACTTGTCGCCGGAGGATCTCGCGACTGCCCGCTGGCCCCTCGCGCGCGCGCCGCACCTGTTGGAGACGAGCCTGCCGGGCGTGTTCGCGGGCGGCGACGTCCGCTCGGGCAGCCTCAAGCGCGCGGCGTCGGCGGTCGGCGAAGGGTCGATCGCGATCGCCGCGGTGCATCAGGTTCTCGCCGAGTAGCCTGGCGCCACGGATGCCGAACGGAGTCTGCGCGCACCTGAGCGCCGTGAAGAACGTGCGGCACGCGAAGCGGCGCGAATGTGCGGAGTGCATCAAGATTCACTCGGGATGGGTGCATCTGCGCACCTGCCAGGAGTGCGGTGCGACGTTGTGCTGCGACAGCTCGCCCAATCAGCACGCCAGCAAACATGCCCACGCGAGCGGCCATCCCGTGGTCACGTCGGACGAGCCGGGTGAGCGCTGGCTGTATTGCTATCCGGACGACGCGTTTGCCGAATACTGACCACCGGGAGTGACGAGGGTGACACGCTATGCGGCGTTTCTCCGCGGCGTGATGCCGATGAACGCGAAGATGCCCGATCTCAAGCGGGCCTTCGAAGCGGCCGGCTTCACGGAAGTGCGCACCGTGCTCGCGAGCGGCAACGTCGTGTTCAGCGCGCGCCCCGCGACGGCAGCCGCCCTCGAGCGCAAGGCCGAAGCGTCGATGGAGCGGACGCTGGGACGCGCTTTCTTCACGATCGTGCGTCCGGTCGACGCGCTGCAGCAGCTGCTGGTGTCTGACCCGTTTCGCGCCTTTCGCCTCAAGCCGGGCGCCAAGCGCGTCGTGACGTTCCTGCGACAGCGTCCCGCCGGAAAGATCGCGCTGCCGGTGGAGCTGGAGGGGGCTCGCATTTACGCGCTGCAGGGCGGCGAGGCGTTCACCGCCTACGTCCGGAACCCCAAAGGCAACCCCGTCTTCATGACGCTGATCGAGAGGACCTTCGGCAAGGAGCAGACCACGCGCACCTGGGATACGGTGGCCAAGATTGCGCGATAGATTGATCGACCTCGCAGCGACCTACGGAGGAGACCGGTGGGGAAGGGCACGATAGCGATCCTGACGGGTGGCGGTGACGTCCCCGGCCTGAATCCGGCCATCCGCGCCATCACGCTCCGGGCATTACGCGACGGCTACAAGGTCGTCGGGATCCGGCACGGTTGGGGCGGACTCGTCGATTACGTGCGCGACAACACCGCGGACAACAGCGAGAACGTGCAGCCGCTCAGCGAGGAGATCGTCAGCCCCATCGGCCGCACCGGTGGCACGTTTCTCCACACCTCTCGCGTCCGGCCGAGCCATCTGCCGAAAGAGCGCGTGCCGGCGCATCTCACCGGATACGACCAGCCGATCAACGACGCGACGAAGGACGTGCTGAAGAACCTCGAGCACATCGGCGTGGACGTGCTGATCCCGATCGGGGGCGACGACACGCTGAGCTACGGGAAACGGCTGCACGACGAAGGGATGCACGTCGTCGCGATTCCGAAGACGATGGACAACGATGTCTACGGCACCGACTACTGCATCGGCTTCAGCACCTGCGTGACCCGCACCATCGAGTTGACGCACCGGTTGCGCACCTCAGCCGGCTCACACGAGCGCTTCCTGGTGATCGAGGTGTTCGGGCGCTAC
>DASYXE010000276.1:0-1511 GCA_035935375.1 Gemmatimonadaceae bacterium
GTCAGACCGATGCGGTCGCTCCTCGAGTCGCAGCTCAGGCCCTGGGAGTTAGGCGCAGCGATGTTCGCCATTTTCGGGGGCGTGGCGTTGGCGCTCGCGGCCGTGGGCTTGTACGGCGTGATCGCGTACGGCGTGGCGCAGCGGACGCACGAAGTGGGCGTGCGGGTGGCGCTCGGCGCCCGGCGTGCGGACGTGGTGGCGCTCGTGGTCGGTCAGGCGGTGCGGGTCACCGTGGCCGGGCTGGTGCTCGGCCTCGCGCTGACATGGTTCGGCGTGCGGTGGGTCGAACCGCTGCTGTACGGCGTGTCCGGCCACGACCCGATGACGTTAGGCATCGTCTGCGTCGCCCTGCTCGGCGTGGCACTCGCGGCCAGTGCACTCCCGGCACGGCGAGCCGCCGCCGTGGATCCGGTGACGGCCCTGCGGTCCGAGTGACCCGGACTTCGACGGCCTGGGTGTCATTCGATCGCGGTGTTCCGTCCGTCAGCTTCCGGTCTCGATCTCTCCTTCGGACACCATCACCGTCTCGCCGCCGACCTTCACGGTGCGGATCTCGCCGCCCACTTTCTCGACGACGATCTCGAGCACGCTGGGCCGTCCCATCTCGACGCCTTGCTCCGCGACCCAACGCAGCGTGCCGTCGGTTTGCGTGTCGCGCGCCGCGAGGTAGGCGCCGAGCGCGGTAGCGGCCGAGCCGGTGGCGGGATCTTCGGGAACGCTCAAGCCCGGTACGAACACGCGCGCGTGCAGGTCGGCACCCTCGCGCTCGGCGTCGCGCGAGAACACGAGCATCTGCGGCGCCCAGTACGACTTGACGGACGACTCCCAGTGGTCCATGCGTACGTGCGCCCGCCTAACGGCGTCCTTGTCCTTGAGCGGCACGATCAGAAACGGCAGCCCGCACGACACGCCCTGTGGCGCCGTCATGCCGCCCTGGATATCCGTCGCCTCGAGGCCCAGCACGTCGGCGATCGCCGACCGTCCGGGTGTCGGTGGACCGATCTCGGGCGCCTGTGCCGCGGTCAGCTGCGCGAACACCGGCTTGCCGTCCGTCGCGCGGATGAGCACCGGTACCGGGCCCACGCCCTCCTCGAATACGATGCTCGTTTCGGCGCCGCGGAGCGGCACTCTGCCTAACGTGGCCAGCGTGTGCGCCGCGCCGATCGTCGGGTGTCCGGCAAACGGCAGCTCGGCAGCCGGCGTGAAGATGCGCAGACGCTTCGTGTGCTCGCGCTGCTGCGCCGGGTACACGAACACCGTTTCCGAGAGATTGAACTCGCGCGCGATGCTCTGCAGCGCGCTCTCGGGGATTCCGCTCGCGTCGGGAAACACCGCGAGCGGATTGCCGCCGAACAATTGATTCGTGAACACGTCGCAGGTGTAGAACCGCGCCCGCATCAGGCTTCACCCATGAACGGATACGTGTAGTCCGTGGGTGGATTGAAATTCTCCTTGATCGCGCGCGCGCTCACCCACCGCGTGAGGTTGAGCTTGGAGCCGGCCTTGTCGTT
>DASYXE010000277.1:0-5790 GCA_035935375.1 Gemmatimonadaceae bacterium
GGAGATGACCGCGCCCGGCGGCGGGTTCTACGCGTCGCTCGACGCCGACAGCGAGGGCGAGGAAGGCCGCTACTACGTGTGGAACGCCGGCGAGCTCGAGGCGTTGTTAGGCGAAGACGCTCGGGTCGCGGCGGCGCATTGGGGCGTGACGCGCTCGGGGAATTTCGAGGGACGCAACATTCTGCACGTGGCGGCGGATGCCGACGCCACGATCGCGCGCGTGGGTGGCGGCCTCACGCGCGAGGAGCTGCACGGCCTCGTGCGCCGCGCGCGCGCCGCGCTGGGCGCGGCGCGGGCGCGGCGCCCGAGGCCGTCGCGGGACGAAACAATCCTCGCGTCATGGAACGGGCTCATGCTACGCGCACTCGCGGAGGCCGCCCGGGCACTCGAACACGACCAGGCGCGTGCACTCGCGTTGCGCTCCGGCTCGTTTCTCCTCCGCGAGCTGGTGCGTGACGGACGGGCCGCGCGCGTCTGGAATGAGTCGGGCGGTGCGCAACACGTGCCCGGCTTTCTCGATGATCAGGCGGCGGTCGCGTTGGCAGCGGTCGCCATGTACGAGCTCACCTTCGATGAATCGTGGGTGGCCCAGGCACGGCGGATGGCCGAAGCGATGCTCCGATGGTTCTGGGACGAACACAGCGGAATGTTCTACGACACGGCGCACGACCACGAAGCGCTCATCACGCGTCCGAGGGAAACGACTGACAACGCGACGCCGTCCGGTACATCGCTTGCCGTGGAACTGCTCCTCCGTCTGGGCGACCTCCTCGACGTGCCGTCCTGGCGCCAGCGCGCCGTCGACGTGCTGTCGAGCATCGGCAATGCGGTCGAGCGCTATCCGCTCGCGTTCGGACATTTGCTCACCGCGGCGGACGTCGCCGTCTACGGGCCGGTCGAGGTCGCGTTGATCGGGGATCCCTCGAGTGTCGGATTCGTCGCGCTGCAGCGCGTCACGGCGCAGCAATACGTGCCGGGCTTGGTGCTGGCGGGCGGACGAGGCAACGGCGCCATCGCGCTGCTACGCAACCGCGCGCCGATCAACGACGCCGCGACCGCGTTCGTTTGCCGCTCGTACGCGTGCGACGCGCCGACGACGATTCCCGAAACGTTGAGCGCGCAACTCGAGCTCGCGGTCGATGCGCCGCCGGCCGATACCGTTGGGCAGACGCCGACCGGGTAGGACACATCACAGATCGCCGCACGTCATGAGGATGGTGTGACACTGGTTGCAGATGAGTTTGCATCGCAACCACGCGAGATCCGTGGAACCGCAGATGTCGCACGATGGCAGCTCCGGAGCCGGCGGCATGCGAGGCGGCCCGAGCTCGCTGTCGTAGTCCGGCTGCGGCGACGGAGCGTGACCGCTATCGGACATTCGTGTCCTGTCGGCCGGGACCGGACCTGCGCGTTAGGCGTGGGCGCGACAGAGCGGCAAGTTCAACCATGCACATGCTATCGCAAGCTACTCGCCGACCGCGTTCGCACGAACGGCCGCATGCAGCGCGCCCGCGCGATGTGATCGCGCGGGCGCGTCGTGTACTTCGGTCGCTGCTGCGTCTAGCGCCAGTGGCCTTCAATCCAATACCAGCCACGCCGGTCGTGGGCCCAGTGGCCCGGTTGCCACGCGCGATAGCCGCGATCCGGAACAAGCCATCGGCCAGGTATCCAGACATACGCCCGCGTGTCCCAATTGTAGTGGCCCGGCACCCACACGTAGGTCGGACCAGGCGCCGTCGCAATCACCTCGACTCGCTCGACGGGCGGAGCCTCACGCACATACACACGCTCGCCGCGCGGGCTCGACGCGCACGCGGCGACGCCGAGCAGCGCGGCAGCGAGCGCGACCGTCATGAGCTTTCGCTTCGTCTGTTCCATCGTCTCAACCGTCCTTTGCGCTCCGAAGCGCATTAGTGTCCAACCCGCACAAAATGCAAAGACCGGCCCGGTAGAGCGGACCGTACCCTTCATTGGACGACCGGCGTCAGCCGGCGTTAATTGGCGGACGCAGCCGTTAGACAGCGTCATTTCGTCCGACCTGCGCCGGGCTCGTGCACGCGCGAGGACTTGAACAGGCGGAACAGGTAGGTAATCGACGGCAACAGCACGATGGCGCCGAGCGCCAGCGCTATGAGGAAAAGGACAAGGGTTCGTGAGGGCGCCGCGGCGTTCGAAATCGAGAGCGTGGGCGGCACCAGATAGGGGGCCTGCGCAGCAGCCCATCCCCACACGATGAACGTCACTTGCGCCGCCACCGCGACGCGCGCGACGCGCCACTTCCTGATCCAGAGCGCCGCGATGGCGAGAATCGCGGCGACGCCGGTCAACACGTGCAGCGCCGGTGCCCATGACGACGCGATCAGGCCGGCGCTCATGCGGGGCGCGTGCCATCGCGCGAGCACGAGTGCGAGCAACGCGGTCACGAACACCGCGATCGCCGCGGCAAGCGCCCGCCGGCGAAAATCTTCGCGCAACTCTGCCTCCTGCGCTTCCACGGTGAGGTACGTCGCGGCGAGAAACGCAAAGACGCACAGCGCGAGCGCGCCGACGGCAATGGTGAACGGAGACAACCATGGCGACACGTACATCGACACGAACGGCTCGCGCGCGCCGCCGCCGTTGAGCTGTTCGAGCACTTCGCCGACACGCCCTGACGCAATGGCGCCGATGCACACGCCGAGAAGCACCGGCGTGAGCAAACTCGCAATGGCGAACACTCGGCCCCATCGTCGCTGCGGCGCGTCTTCATTGCTACCGTAACTGCGGAACGCGAATGCCGAGCCGCGCAACACGATGCCGATCAGCATGAGGGTGAGCGGAATGTGGAGCGCGATCGCGAGACCGGAGTAGACCGCGGGAAAGCACGTGAACAGCAGCACGACGACCAGAATCAGCCACACGTGGTTGGCTTCCCAGATCGGACCAATGGCCTCGGCGATGAGCGCGCGCTGCTCGGCGCGGCGCGGTCCGGTCGCGAGCAAGTCCCACACGCCGCCGCCGAAATCGGCGCCGGCCAGCAGCACATACGCGTTGAGCGAAACCAACGCGACGAACGCGATCGCAGTCGCCATGCCGGGTTACCGTTAGGCAGCGACCGGCGCCATCGCCCCGTCGCCTTCACGCGTGATCGGGCTGCGCATCACCAGGTCGTAGAGCAGCCACACCACCACAACGCCGAGGAAGCAGTAGAGCGCACTGATCACGAGAAACGGCACGATGAGACCGGGCATGGGCGTCACCGAATCCGCTGTTCGCATGACGCCGTAGATCACCCACGGCTGTCGCCCGACTTCAGTGACCGTCCAGCCGGCTTCGATGCACACGAATCCCATTGGCGAGGCGATGGCTACGGCGCGCAGGAGCCACCGGTTGGCCGCGAGGTCGCGCCGCCGGCCGGCGTCGATGGCGACCCATAGACCGAGCAGCGCCAGGTACGTCCCGAGTCCCACCATTATCTGGAAGGCGACGTGCACAACGGGAACCGGCGGCCAGTCCCGCCGTGGGACGGCATCCAGACCGCGGACCAGGGCGTGCGGATCGTGAAAGGCGAGCAGCGACAGCCCGTTAGGAATTTCGATCGCCCAACGCGTCCGTTGGGCATCGACGTCGGGAATGCCGCCGATCCGGAGCGGCGCGCCGGACTGGGTGCGGAACTGTCCCTCCATCGCGGCGAGCTTTGGCGGCTGCCAGTGCGCGACGTACCGCGCGCTCACGTCGCCGGAGATCGGCTGCACGATGGCAGCCGGCACGCCGACGAGGAGCGCTACGCCGAGCGCGCGCCGGTGGAACGCGTTGCGGTTGTCTCGAAGCAGCATGAAGGCATGAATGCCGGCCACGGCAAACCCCGTGGCGGCATAGGCGGCCAACAGCATGTGCAGCACTTCGGGAAACGCGGCCGGCGTCAGCATGGCCGCGATTGGATCGACGTCCACGGGTGCGCCGTTCCGCAAGCGAAACCCCGCCGGCGTATTCATCCACGCATTCGCGATCACGACGAACAGCGCTGAAGCCGCTCCGCTCACGGCGACGAGGGAGCCCGCCACGATGTGCGCGCGTGGAGAGATGCGTTGCCACCCGTACAGATACACGCCGAGAAAAATGGCCTCGGCGAAAAACGCAAAGCCCTCGAGCGAAAAGGGCATGCCGATGATGGCGCCGGCGAATCGCATGAAGCCCGGCCACAGGAGCCCGAGCTCGAAGCTGAGCACCGTTCCGGATACGGCGCCGACGGCGAACAGGATCGCGGTGCCCTTCGCCCAGCGCTTCGCGAGCTCGAGGTACATCGCGTCGCCGGTGCGCCGCCACCGCGCCTCGGCGATGATCATGAGCACCGGCATCGCGATGCCGACGACAGCGAACAGGATGTGAAAACCGAGCGACACCGCCATCTGAGATCTGGCGGCGAGCACGTCGCCCATCAGACCGCCTCGAACTCGAGCTCCAGATCGAGGGCCGGCGCGCGTTGCGTGAGCGCATCGACCGCAATGCGATCGACGCCGGCTTGCGCGAAGCTGCGCACCGCGTCGAGGCGGACGTCACCGGTCACCTGGGTGTACACGCGCGACGAAGCAACCTCCACGCATTCGCGGACGTGCAGCGGCGTCATGCCATCGAGCAGCACGGCATCCACGCCGGCGGCAACGGCGCTCCGCACTTCGGCCGGGGAGCGGCACGCGATCTCGATCCGCGTGTGATCCGACGCGAGCTCGCGTGTCCGTCGCACGACCATGGCGACATCGCGATTCATGGCGGTGAGGTGGCTGTCGCGAATCTGCACGAGGTCCAACCCATCCTTCTTCATGCCTAACGCACCGCCGGCACGTGCGGCGTAGTGCTCGAGCTCCCGGAGGCCGGGCGTGGTCTTCCAGGTGTCGACGATACGGGCCGACGTCCCGCGTACGGCCTCGACATAGGACGCCGTGAGCGTCGCGATCCCGGACAAGTGGCGGAGGAAGTTGAGTGCGACGCGCTCCGCCGAGAGGATCGCATGCGACAGCGCGGTGATGCGCACGACCGGCGCGCCATCGGTCAGGCGGCCGCCGTCGTCGATATCGACGCGCAAGGCGGCGTTGGAATCGAAGAGCCGGAATGCCGCGACGGCTAACGGAACGCCCGCCAGGATGCCGGACTGGCGCGCGACGATCGTCGCGTGCGCGCGGCGCGCGGACAAGACGCTGGCGGCGGTGGCAATGTCGTGATAGGCGCCGTCCTCGAGTAACGCGGCGCGGAGACACGCCTCGAGTTGGCGATCCGACAGCGGGAATCCGAGGTGGTCATCTTCGGCCACCGGCGCCCCGGTTTGCGGCGTCACTGCACGCGAGGTCCGTCGATCTCTCGATGGTCGCGGGAATCGGGATTCCAGGCCGCGGTCGCTGTTTCGCCGCGGCTCGATGGAGCGCCGGCGGTCGCTGTCGAACCCTCCTTCCTCCGGTTCGTACATCTCGGGTGTGGTCATGCGCCCCACCTCCTGCCGTTTCCGCTGGAATCTGCAAGCTGACCAGTGCCCGTTGCGGATGCAAGACGCGGGCGCGCCGGCAACGCTTGCCGCTCCCTTCCACCGATCCCAAATTCGCCGGGATGCGCGTGCTCGTCGCGGTTCTTGATAGCGGTTGCAGATGACGCTGGAGGGAACGCAGGGCATTCCGACGCAGTTCGTGCAAATGATCCCATGGTCCTCACGATCATCGCGCTTGCCGGCGTCGTGGGGAGGCCGATTCCGCCGGCGGCGCTGGGCAGGGCCGAGTGAGCGAAACGCAACTGGCCTGGCTGAGCAAACGCGGCCTCGGCGCG
>DASYXE010000278.1:0-3660 GCA_035935375.1 Gemmatimonadaceae bacterium
CGGAGCTCCACGGGGTCCTTGCCGCCCGCGTCCGCCAGCTCGTCCAGGAAGCTCTCGACCACGAAGTCCGTGCTCGAATGCCCAACGGAACGCCACCACCACACCGGCACGGGCGTCTCGGGGATGCCGTACTCGACGTGCATGTTCGGGATCGCGTACGGGAAGTCGTCTCCGGTTCCCGACACGGCGTCGCCGTCGATGCCTTTCTCGACGGCCTGCGTGCCGTACTGCGCCAGAATCGACGGCGCCACGAACTTGTGCGTCCACGCCACCGGCCATCCGTTCGCATCGAGCTTCGCGCTCAGCCGGTGCAGCGCAGCCGGCCGATAGCCGTCATGCTGCATGTCGTCGGGCCGGTCGTACATCACTTTGACGGGCGCGCCGACGGCCTTCGACGTCTCGACGGCATCGGTCACGAAATCGGTTTTCGAGCGACGGCCGAAGCCGCCGCCCAGGAACGTCGTGTGGATCGCGATCTGATCTTTCGACAGACCCGTGATCTGCGCGGCCGTGTCGAGCGCGCCCGTCTGACTCTGCGTGGGAACCCACACGTCGCACCCGTCGGCGCGCACGTGCGCCGAGCAGTTCATGGGCTCCATCGTCGCGTGCGCGAGGTACGGCAACCGATACTCGGCTTCGATGGTCTTGGCGGGATCGGCGCTCGCGACGCTGCCGCTGTCGCGGACCACGGCCAACGGTTGGGCGAGCCGATCTTCGAAGATCTTCCAGATGCCCGCCGAATCGAGCGTTGCGTTGGGCCCGAGGTCCCACTCCACGGCGAGCGCGTCGCGGCCCTTGTACGCGGGCCAGTAGCCATCGGCGACGACGGCCACGCCGCTCGAGATCCGGACCACCTGCCTAACGCCAGGCACGGCCCGAGCTTTGGTGTCGTCGACGTGCGCGACCGTGCCGCCGAACACGGGACACCGCTTGACGACCGCCACGAGCATCCCCGGCCGGCGCGTGTCGATGCCGAAACCGGCGCTGCCGTTCGTCTTGGCCGGCGTGTCGACGCGCTTGGCACGCGTTCCGACGATGCGGAATTCGCTCTGCTGCTTGAGCTTCGGTTGGGCAGGGACGGGCAAGTTCGCCGCGGCGGCGGCCACCTGTCCGTATGTCACCGACCGCTTCGACGCCGAGTGCATCACTTTGCCGGGCTCGGTGTGACACGACGCCGGGTCGACGCCCCATTGCGTGGCCGCGGCCGCCACCAGCATCTCGCGCGCGGCGGCGCCCGCTGCGCGCATCGGGTCCCACGACGTGCGCACCGAGGTGCTGCCCCCGGTGCTCAACCGGCCGTGCCGCAGCGCGATGAAGGCGGCGGTCACCGGCGCCTGCTCCACGTGCACGCGCTGCCAGTCGGCGTCGAGCTCCTCCGCCAGGATCATGGGCAGGGCGGTCATGACGCCCTGGCCCATCTCGGATTTGTCGACGTAGACGGTGACGCGGTCGTCCGTGCCGATGAGGAGCCACGCGTTGGGCGACAGGCCGTCGGCGGCGCGGTGCTTTTCGCCTAACTTGGTACGGCGGTCGGCCGACGGCAGGTAGAGCGCGATGAGCAATCCGGCGCCGGCGCCGGCGCTCGAGCGCAGGAAGTCGCGGCGGGTGACGGTCGTCGCCATGTCACACCTCCTGCGATGCACGGTGGATGGCGCTGCGGATCCGCCCGTAGGTGCCGCACCGGCAGATGTTGCCGGTCATCGCGCGATCGATGTCCTCGTCCGTCGGCTTGGGGTGCGCGGCCAGCAGCGCGGCGGCGGACATGATCTGGCCCGACTGGCAATAGCCGCACTGCGGCACGTCTTCCTCGATCCACGCTTGCTGCAGGTGGTGGCCGTGCTCGGTGGCGAGCCCTTCGATGGTGGTCACCGAGTGGCCCGTCGCGGCGGTGATCGGCGTCATGCACGAGCGCACCGCCTTGCCGTCCAGGTGCACCGTGCACGCGCCGCACTGGCCCATGCCGCACCCGAATTTGGTGCCCGTCAGTCCGATCGAGTCGCGCAACACCCACAGCAGCGGGGTGTCGGCGGCCACGTCGACGGTGTGCGACCGCCCATTGACGAGTACGGTGAACGACGGCATGGGACTCGGCTCCGCTGCGTGTTTGCCTCAAAGTGTATCGGCTGGTCCTGGCCACCGCTACGTGCGCTGCTTGGCCCGCACGGCTGGGCCTGCCCATGGTACGGCGTCGTGTCGGGGCCGGGCCGCGATTTCCGATTGTTGAGAGAATGGTGACACGACACGCGCACGGGAGGAGGCGTCATGCGGAGTTCCTGGTTCGCTCTCGGCTTGGCCACGGTCGCTGCAGGGCTACTGGCCGGCTGCTCGGAGAAGCCGACGGAGATGTCGGCGGTGCCCAACGGCAATCGCGTCCGTCAGGCCGGCGACACGATCACGCCGCGCCTCGTTAGGCAGCTCGCGACGTCCCGCGGCGTCGTGGCATACCCCCGGCCGCCGTTCGTGCGGCCGGAGCTCGTGCGGCTGGGCCGCGAGCTCGCATTCGACAAGATTCTGAGCGGCAACCACGACGTGTCGTGCATGACGTGCCACCTGCCGCGCTACGAGACCGGCGACGCGCGCAGCCTGTCCATCGGATCCGGCGGGACGGGCCTCGGGCCTGACCGGACGCAACCGGACGGCATCAACATTCCGCGCAACGCGCCGCCGCTGTTCAACCTCGGCGCCATGCGGCACCTGTTCTGGGACGGGCGCGTCGAAGTGGATGCGCAGGGCCATGTGAGCACGCCGGCGGGCGCACAGCTCACGAAGCAGATGACCAACGTGTTCGAGTTCGGCGCGTTGTCGGCGCAGCCGATGTTCCCGCCCACGAGCGCCGCCGAGATGCGCGGGACCTCGGGCAACGAGCTGTCGGGCTTCACCGACAACGACGTGACGCAGATCTGGGCGGGGCTGATGCACCGGTTAGGCACGATCCCCAGGTACCGGCGGATGTTCGAGCAGGCGTATCCGGGCAGGCACTTCGACGACATGAATTTCGCGTACGCGTCCAACGCCATTGCCGGCTTCATCGTGAGCGAGCTGACCTTCCGCAATTCGCCGTGGGACCGGTTTCTGGATGGCGACGACCGCGCGCTCACGCAGCAGCAATTGGATGGCGCGGCGGAGTTCCTCACGCTCAAGTGCTCGCTGTGCCACAACGGTGCCACGTTCAGCGACGATCAATTTCACAATGTCGCGGTGGCGCAGATCGGCCCGGGGAAAGGCAACGGCGCGTCGGGCCTCGATGACTTCGGGCGCATGAACGTGACCGGCGATCCCGCGGATCAGTACCGCTTCCGCACGTCGCCGCTGCGCAACGTGGAGCTCACCGGCCCCTACGGCCACGACGGCTCGATCATTTCTCTGCGTGACTTCATCGACCACTACAGCAACTCCGACGAGAAGCTGATGGACTACAATCCGGCACAACTGATCGCGCCGCTGCGGAACACGGTGTTGGACAACAAGTCCGCGGTCATCGCCGAGCGCGACCCGATCATCCTTGGCGTGGTGTTGACGCCGGAGATCGAAGACAAGCTCATGGACTACATGTCGGCCCTGACCGACCCCGCGGCCCGCAACCTCTCGCGCCTAACGCCGAGGAAAGTGCCGAGCGGGTTGCCGATCGACAAGTAGGGAAGGGATGGGTGTCGGGGGGGC
>DASYXE010000279.1:0-2209 GCA_035935375.1 Gemmatimonadaceae bacterium
GGTCGCGCGCGCGATGTCGCACCGCGCCGCCGGCGACTCGCTCGCCGGCGTGGCGCGCCCGGTGCTCGACACGCTCGCGCGCGACACATCCGCCCACGTCAGAATCGAAGCGCTGCGCGCGGCCGCGACGTACGGCGATTCGTCGAGCGCGCTCGTGCTCGCCGCGCTCCACGACGCCGACGGCAACGTCCGCCTCACGGCGGCCCAATCGTTAGGCGCGGTGCTCGACGCCCCGCGCGCCGTCTGGATGACCGCGTGGCGGGCCGACACCGGCTTCGCCTATCGTTCGGCCGTGCTCGCGTCCGCGATGCATCACGACGTCGTCCTTCCGGCGGCCGAGTTCGACGACCCCGACTCGTGGTACCACGTGGGCGATTGGCGCTATCGCGCCGCCGTCGCCAACGCCGGTGCCGACGCGCCGTCGATCGAGCGCATGCGCGAGATCTCGCTCCCGGCAACCCGCGACCCCGACCCGCGCGTTCGCGAGGCCGGCTTCGGCGCGCTCGCGCCGCACGCCGACACGGCCGAGCAGCATCCCTGGCGGCGCCAGTACATGTACTTCGGCCTAACGGACCGCGACCCGTATGTCCGCGCCGTGGCCATCGACGCGCTCACCCCCCACGCGTCCGCCGCCGAGCTCGAGCGCGTGTGGCCGAGCTGGCAGCGCGCCCGGGCCGACACCGTGGACGATGCGCGCGTCGCGACCGTGCACTACATCGCGAGCGCGTGGAAACGCGATAGCGCCGCGCTCCCCGATTCGCTCGCCGCGGCCATTCGCGCACTGCCCGCGCCGCCCAACGCCCTCGTGCGCGCGGCCGCCGGCGCCTGTCCGCTCTTCGCCGCATGGAAATCCGCGCCGCCGGCGGCTCTGCACCCGCTCGCGTGGTACGAAGCGCGCGTGCGCGAGCTCATCGTGCCGGCGTTAGGCGGCACCCTTCCGCACGCTGTCCTGACGACGGCGCGCGGACCGGTCGAGATCGAGCTCTATGCCGCCGATGCGCCGCTCACGGTGGACAACTTTCTGTCGCTCGCGCGCGGTGGAACGTACGACCACGTCGCGTTTCATCGCGTGGTCCCGGATTTTGTCGTGCAGGATGGCGACGCGCGCGGCGACGGCAACGGGGGTCCATCGTACGCGATTCGCGACGAGCTCAATCGCCGTCTCTACGATCGCGGCGCCGTCGGCATGGCACTCGGCGGTCCCGACACCGGCGGCAGTCAGTACTTCATCGCGCTCTCGCCGCAACCCCACCTCGATGGAGGCTATACCGTGTTCGGCCACGTCACGTCGGGATACGCGGCGCTCGACGCCATCGTGCAGGGCGACAGCCTGTTGACCGTGCGAGCCAAGTGACGCCGCGTCACATCGCGACGAACCGACGCCTCGCGGGTATGTCACGCATGCGCGTGCAACGCTGGCTCGTCTTCCTGGCAATCGCCGCCGACGTGTGCGGCTGCGCACCGAAGGCGCCGCCGCTCACCGGCAGCATCGCGCCCGCCCGCCTTCCGGAAACGAGTCTTCCGAACGTGCACCAACAGATTGTCTTCGACTGGGTCTTCTCGGACGGCAGCTACAAGGCGAAGGGCGATGGCGCCGCGCGCGTCGCCCCGCCCGACAGCGTGCGTTTGGATTTCTTTGTGTCCAACGGAATGGGAGGCGGGTTCGCGCGTCTGGTCGGTGACTCGCTCACAGTGCCCAACCAGAGCGACTCCAGGGTTTACGACTACCTCCCGCCGGTCCCCATGATCTGGGCCACACTCGGCCGCTTCGAGGTGCCGGCGCTGCCCGACACCGTTGCGCGCGTTGACGGCGACACGCTGCGCGTCGAGATTGGTCACAGTCCTCGATGGCGCGCCACGTTTGCCGGATCGTCGTTGCGGCGGCTCGAGCTCATCGACGGCGACCGCATTCGTGAGCGCACCGTCCGCGACGACGACCGGCACGTGGTGTATGAACGGACGGACGCGCACCGCTCGCTGCATCTCACCGTGGTCCGCGTAGACACTGTCTCCAATTTCGATGCGTCGATCTGGCACTAGTTGGTGGCTCGCGTTCCTCCCGCTTCTCACCGGAGCCTGCATCTACGGCTTCGCGGGCGGTGGCCTGCCGCCGCGCATCAAGAGCGTCGCCGTGCTGCCGTTCGACAACCAAACTGCCGCGGCAACGCTGCAAAGCGAGCTGTACACCGAAATGCGCCACGATGTCGAA
>DASYXE010000280.1:0-1804 GCA_035935375.1 Gemmatimonadaceae bacterium
ACCAGCTCGCGACGCTCGCCGAATACGCCGCACGCCGCGATTTTCATGAGGGCGAGCCACTGTTCGAGGCCGGCGGAAGCAGTAACGCGTTCTTCGTGGTGGTCTCCGGCGCCGTCGAGATCATCGACCGCTCGGCCGGCGAGCCACGATCCATCGTCGTACACCAGCCAGGCGAGTTCACGGGCGACATCGATCTCCTCACGCGGCGGCGTCCGCTCGTCACCGCCGTCGCGCGCGGCGACACCCGCGTGCTCGAGATCTCGCCGCCCGACGTCCGGCGCATCATCGCCGAACGCCCGGCGGTCGGCGAGCTGATTCTCCGCGCGTTCATCGCGCGGCGCGAGATGTTGGTCGACTCCGGATTTACGGGCGTGCGCGTGATCGGATCCGGCCGGTCGCGCGATGCGTACCACCTGCGCGAATTTCTGAGTCGCAACCAGGTGCCCGTGACCTGGATCGACACCGACGACGACCCCGGCGTCGGCGAGCTGCTCGAGCACTTCGGGTTAGGCGAGGGCGATCTGCCGGCCGTCGCCCGCGACGGCCAGCCGCTCATGCGCCACCCGACGATTCGCGAGCTCGCCGAAGCCGTGGGCCTCAAGCCGGCGTTAGGCACCGAGGTGTACGATCTCGTGATCATCGGCGCCGGACCGGCGGGCCTCGCCGCCGCCGTGTACGGCGCGTCGGAAGGGC
This sequence comes from Gemmatimonadaceae bacterium, assembly GCA_035935375.1. Lineage (GTDB taxonomy): Bacteria > Gemmatimonadota > Gemmatimonadetes > Gemmatimonadales > Gemmatimonadaceae > JADGGM01. Next base: position 694 of record DASYXE010000280.1, read on the forward strand.
TGCGCACGCTCATCCTCGATCGCACCTCGCCCGGCGGCCAGGCGGGGGCGTCGATGAAGATCGAGAATTATCTCGGATTTCCGACGGGCATCACCGGTGCCAAGCTCACCGCGAACGCCACGCTGCAGGCACAGAAATTCGACGCGCGGTTCTCGGTTCCATCCCCGGTGTCCACGCTCGAGCGCGACGGCGAGCACATCGCGATCGGCATCGAGGGCGGCGAACGCGCCATCGCGCGATGCGCGCTCATCGCCACCGGTGCGGACTATCGGCGCCTCGACGTCCCCGGCCGCGAGCGATTCGACGGGTTAGGCGTGTACTACGAGGCCACCCCGACCGAGTTAGGCGAGTGCCGGGACGTCGATGTCGTGCTCGTCGGCGGCGGCAACTCGGCCGGACAGGCGGCGGTGTTCCTGTCCGAGCACCTGCCGCACGTGATCCTGCTCGTGCGCGGCGGCGATCTGCGCGCCGACATGTCGAGCTATCTCGTGGAGCGCATCGAGGACTGCGACAACATCGAGGTGCTCGACCACACGCAGATTCGCGAGATGCAAGGCCGCGATCGTCTCGAGCGCATCGTCGTCGAGAGCACCCGCACGGGCGCCACGCGCACGATCGACACACCCGCGGTGTTCACCTTCATCGGCGCCGTGCCGCGCACCGAGTGGCTGCCGCGGGAGATCGAAACCGACGGCGACGGCTACATCCGCACCGGGCGCGCGGCCGGCGATTCGCCTAACTGGTCGCGCTCCCGACCGCCGTTTCTGCTCGAAACGAGCTGGCCCGGCGTGTTCGCCGCCGGCGACGTGCGACTCGGTTCGGTCAAACGGGTGGCCTCGGCCGTCGGCGAAGGCTCCATGGCAGTCAAGTTCGTCCACGAATATCTTGCCGACGCCACCCGGGACGCGGTATGAGACCTGCATCGCGCCCGGGCGCGGACGATTGCACGGCTTGACGACTAGCGTCCGCCCCGCCTGAATATCAGGCGCGGCGGTTTGCTTTCTTTCACACACCGGAGGCCCATGGTGGCTGACACGAGCCGCGTGGTTCGCTCGGACGCCAGCCGGATCGCTCGCGTCCTCGAGCAGAATAACTCGGAGCTCTTGGAGCA
>DASYXE010000281.1:0-3633 GCA_035935375.1 Gemmatimonadaceae bacterium
TTTCTGGACGTCAAGATGCGCGTCCTCAATGGCATCGAGGTACTCGATGCGCTCGACGAGCTGCGCAGACCGCCCGCCATCGTGTTCGTGACCGCCTTCGATGCCTACGCCGTACAGGCGTTCGACGTGAGCGCGGTGGACTATCTACTCAAGTCGTTCGACCGCGAGCGCTTCGACCAGGCGTTGCAGCGCGCGGCGGCGCGCATCGAAGCGTCCGGCGGCAAACCGCCTGGCGTGGATGGCGCGGTTCGCGCCTTCATGGAGACGCTGCGCGCGGGCCGCGAGTACCCTGAGCGATTCCCGGTGCGCGGACCTCGGCACCTGTATTTCGTGCAGGCGGCCGAGATCGAATGGGTGGAGGCGGCGGCGAACTACGTCCAAGTACACGCCGGCGGCAGAGTCCACTTCATTCGCGACACGATGACCGCGTTTGCGTCCAAGCTCGCGCCCGATAAGTTCATCCGCGTGCACCGCAGCGTGATCGTGAACATCGACCGGATCCAGCGCATCGAGCCGCGCGGCCACGGCGACTACCTGATCACGCTGCGCGATGGCACGCAGGTGGCGTCGAGTCAGGCCTACAACGAACGGCTCCGCGAGATTTTGCGTTAGGTTTGGCGGGAGCTCGAACACCCGCGGGTCCATCCGCGGCGTGCCGCGACTCCTCGGTTAGGCATTCCCCACGAGGCCGCCGAATGCGGAAAACGATTCTCCTGTTCGGCCTCCTGGGCGGCGTCCTGATTGCCTTCCTCCAGCTCATCGAGTACCGGTTTCTGGTCGTCGAGCATTCGCTCGAGATCTACGGCGCCCTGGTCGCGATGCTGTTCTCGATCACCGGGATATGGCTGGGGCGGAAGTTCACCCATCCGCGACCCGCACCCGCGGCCGCGCCCGGGCACGTCGAGACACCCTTCGTCGTGGACCGCGAGCGGATGGAGAAGCTTGGCATCACGCCCCGCGAGTACCAAATCCTCGAGCTCATCGCGGCAGGTCTCAGCAATCGGGAAATCGCCGGAAAGCTCTTCGTGAGCGAGAATACGGTCAAAACGCACTCGCGCCGGCTCTTCGGTAAACTCGACGCCAGCCGGCGGACGCAAGCTGTTCGACGCGCCAAGGACGCCGGCCTGCTCGCCTGATTTCGGTCGCCCGAAGGCATGATTTTGGGTTCGTGCGCGAAAAATCACCCATTCGGGTGGCGCGCGACGCAGCCGAATAGTGCAATGATGGCGCACGGTACTCACCCTTAGCCCGCGCCAGGAACGCAACGACCATGAAGAGGACCATCTGGAAGTTCGGGTTGTACGCCGGTGGCGTCATGTCCGTGTTGATGCTGGTCTCCCTGCCGTTCGAGAAAGTCATCGGATACGATCTGGCGCTCGTCGTCGGGTATACGTCGATGGTGCTGGCCTTCCTGTTCATCTTTTTCGGTGTGAGGTCGTATCGCGACGCGATAGGGCAGGGAGCGATCGGCTTCGGGCGCGCGTTGGCCGTTGGATCGCTCATCGCGGTGGTCGCCAGCGTGTGCTACACGGCGACGTGGGAGGTCATTTATTACTGGATCGCCCCGGATTTTGCCGCCCGCTACGAGGCCCTCGAGGTGAACAGGGTGAAGACCAGCGGCGCGAGCCAGCAGGAGATCGACAAGCGGGTCGACGAATTGAAGCACTTCAGCGAGTTGTACAAGAATCCCGCGGTGAACATCGCCTACACGCTCATCGAGCCTCTGCCGGTCGGGCTGGTGATCGCCCTCGTCACGGCTGGCGTGTTGCGACGGCGCCCGGCGGACGCTGCCGATCCGTCGGTCGGCGCGGCCGGAACAGCGATGGCGGCCGGATCCCGTTAGGAGGGGCCGTGGTCTCGCTACGACGTTCGTCCGTCGGCGCGCTCTCGAACGCGAGTGAACGGCAGCGCGTCGACGCCGCGCGTGGTGAATGTCATCGCTGTCACCACCCCGGCTGAGTCCCGCTCGAAGCGAACCGTGCCGGGGCCGTCGAATCCGTCGCGAAACAACGGTACGAGCGGCGTGTCGTCGCCGCGCTCGTCGCGCAGCTCGAGCGTGTCCGCTTGCAGCACGACCCGGTAGCTGGTGCCTAACTCGTCGCTCCAGTACCGTCCCTCGTATTGGGCGAATGCGCTCCGCTCGAGCGGAGCGCCAACGCGCTGATAGATGCTGGTGCGCCCGTCGTTGTGCGCGAGCATGGTCTGCGCCTGGCCATGGGCCGGCAGGAACTCGACCTCGCTCGCACCGATCCGGAGCCTCCGCGGACCGACGGGCACGAGTGCTACGCGGGGAGGGCCCGGGAGCGCGAGCCGTCCGCTGTCGACAGTGACGCGGACGCGTTGGTTGGTTGCGCCACTATAATAGTCGCCGGCGAGTTGGTCGGCGTCGCTCACGCGCGTCCACGCCGGCGGCGATGTCGTGCCCGGTACCGGCGGCGCCATGATGTCCGCCACGGCGTCGCCTAACTGCTCGCTCGGCGCGTCGGCCGCGTTGCACAAGGCGATGATCGTGAGATGCGCGTCGGGGAATCGCATGAAGAGCGAGCGGTAGCCCGCCCAGATGCCGTTGTGCCACACGCGCCGGCGACCACCGTACGTGTCGACGAAGAACCCAAAGCCGTACGGCACTCGCGCACCGGTCGAGAGGTGCTCCTGCGCGACCAGCGAGTCGAGCACGGCGTGTCCGACCATCCGGCCGGACTCGAATGCGTCGTCCCACTTCGCGAGATCTTCGATGGTCGAATAGACGCCGCCGTCGCCGACGAGATCCCAGGCGGACATGGCCTCGCGCCACGTCCCGTTAGGCGATCGCTCGTACGCCACCGCGCGCCGCGGCACCACATCGCGCGCATCGCTCACGTACCGCGTGTCCTGCATGCCGAGCGGCTCGAAGAGATGAACTTGCGCAAAGTGCGCGAGCGACTCGCCCGACACGCGCTCGACCACGAGTCCCAGAAGGAAGTATCCGGTGTTGCTGTAGGCGAAGGCGGTGCCCGGCGCGAAGTTGAGCGCGCGTTGGCGCTCCAGCACATTGAGCGCGTCGCGGGCCGACACGTGGTCGCGTACGTCGTGGCCCTGCCAGACGAGCAGCTGGATGTAGTCGCGCCAGCCGCTGGTGTGCGTGAGCAGGTGTCGAATCGTGACCGGCGCACTCAGACTCGGGAGCTCGGGCACGTATTTACGCACGTCGTCATCGAGCGAGAGCTTGCCCGCCTCGACCAGGAGCATCACGCTCGCCGCGGTGAATTCCTTGGAGGCCGACGCGAGGTTGAACACCGTCCGCGGCGTGATCGGGACCTGCGACTCGAGCGACGCGAGCCCGTACGAGTGCACATAGGTGGTTTGACCATTGGTGCGCACCATGAGCGCGCACCCGGGTGTGGCCACACCATAGCGCGCGAACACGGAATCGATGCGCGCGGCTGCCTGCGGCGAGAGGCTTTGGGCGCGCGCCACGCCGTGCACGACGCCGAGGAACAGCACAGTGAGCGCGGAGAGACTCGAGGAACGGAATCGCATGGGATCACGGTGACGACGGAATACTGACTAGTAGAGGTGCATCAGAAATTATGAGAGTGGAGATGGGGAATGGGGAAGCGCTCGCTGTCGCTCGCTTGGGGAAGCGCTGCGCTG
>DASYXE010000282.1:0-3902 GCA_035935375.1 Gemmatimonadaceae bacterium
GGAAGCGCGCTGGGGCGGCGCGCTCCACCACGTGTGCGTCGTGTCGCCGGACCTCGCGCACGTGCACGAACCACTCGACCACCCGTACGGCACCGACGTCGTCGAGTGATGGGCGCCTAAAGAAGGGAAGCGCTCGCTGGCGCTCGCTTGGGGAAGCGCTGCGCTGAGGGAAGCGCTGACGCTGGGGGAAGCGGCGGCGAGCGCCAGCGAGCGCTTCCCTCTTCCCTAACTCGCTGGCGCTTTCCGGCCCAGGACTCACGGATTGATCGGCTTCACCCGCTTGCCCCATGTCGGCGACGGCGGCTCTTGCGTCGCCCGGACCACCGGGTGCTGGGCCAGCTCCTGCATCGCTTCGGCCACCGCGCGCTCGAGCTGCGCGTCGTGCCCCGCGGCGATGTCCTTGGGCCAATCTTCCACTTCGATATTGGGCGAGATACCCTCGTTCTCGACGGCCCACTTGTCGTTCACGGCGAAGAATCCGCCGCGCGGCGCGAACATGATGCCGCCATCGACGAAGAGCGGCGTGTCCCAGATGCCCACGAGACCGCCCCACGTGCGCTCGCCCACCAGCTGACCTACCTTCCGATACTTGAACATGTACGGCATGAGGTCGCCGCCCGAGCCGGACATTTCATTGATGATCATGACCTTGGGTCCCCAGATACCCGCCGCCGGACTCGTGAACGGATACCGGTCGCCGACCGGATTGTTGAAGTATCCGTCGAACGTGCGCTGCAAGACATCGATGATGTAGTCGGCCGCCGATCCGCCGCCGTTGTAGCGTTCGTCGATGATTGCGCCCTTCCGATCTTGCTGGGCGAAGTAGTACCGGTTGAAGCTCGTGTACCCGCCCTCGGCTGTGTTAGGCAGGTGCACGTACGCCAGCTGGCCGTGCGACAAGGAGTCGACGAGATGCCGGTTGTGCTCCACCCACGCGCGCGCGCGCAACCCGGCATCGCTGGCCACCGGAATCACCGTCACGCGGCGAGCGCCATCCATGGTCGGGCGGTCGTTGACGGTGATTACCGTCTGGTGACTCGCGGTGCCATCGAACAGGCGATACACGTTGTCGGGCGCGCGCAGTTCCTGGCCGTTTACCGCGAGCAGGTAATCGCCCACCTGCACCTTCACACCGGGAGCCGTGAGCGGCGCGTGCAGATCCGGATTCCAGCTATCGGTACCGTAGATCTTCGTGATCTTGTAGCGGCCGTTCGCCACCTCGAAGTCCGCGCCTAACAGACCGACGGGCGGCTGCATCTCACCGGGCATGTCGCCGCCGCGCACGAACGAGTGGCCGATCGCGATCTCCGAGCCCATCATGTCCAACAGGTAGTTCAGATCGTCGCGGTGCTTCACGTAGGGCAGGAGCGGGCCGTACATCTGCTTGTCCTTGACCCAGTCGGTGCCGTGCAAGTTCTTTACATAGATGTAGTCGCGCTGATTGCGCCATCCTTCGTCGAAGATCTGCTTGAACTCCGCCGTCGGGTCGACGAGCATCCGCAGTTGGGCATTGAGCTTGCCCTTGCCGGCCGGCGGCGCGTCGTGCGTCGTCGCATCCACGAGGAAGAGATTGACCTCGGGACCCGGCGTCTGGTACAGGAGCTTTTTCCCATCCGCGCTCACGAAGTAGTCGGCGACGTTCTGCACGAACGGCATCGCCTTGCGTTCCTTCAAGTCGTAGCGGTGCACGGTGCTGCCGCTGAACCGCTGTTCGTTCGTCCCCGTTTCGGGAATGTTCTCCATGAAGAACACGGTTCCCGCCACACCGCTCCGCAGCTCACCGTAATCGCGCTCGGCGATCTCGGATACCGGCACCACGCGCTGCGACAGGCCGTCGAAATCGATCTCGACGTGGCGGCGCGGCGCCAGCATCGCCTTGAGCGAATCCGGTGGAATGCGCTTGGCCGTCGTGGTGTCCGCGGTCGTGTCCGTGCGCGCCGGGCGCTGCGGCCGCTGGCGCGGCGGGAGCGGCGGCACGCCGGGCGGTTGCTCCTGCGGCACGCCGGTGTCCTCGTCGCTTTCCGGGAGGAGCGGCGACGGATCGTTCTTGGACAGCACGGCGAGATAGAGTGCCTTCGTTTCCGTGTGTCCGTAGCTCGACATGTCCAACCAGCCCGAGCCTAACGCAAGATCCGTGGACGCGAAGAACCAGAGATATTTGCCGCTCGCATCCCAGGCCGGCCACGTCGCATCCGCGAGTCCGTCCGTGATCTGGTGCGTCTGGCCCGTTTGCATGTCGTAGACGAAAATGGCCCGGTAGAGCGACTTGAGCCGCCTAACGTACGCGATCCATCGCGAGTCGGGGCTCCACGCCGGGTTGAGCGAGCGCTCGGGCACCATCCATTCGTCGCCGCCGATATCCGTCGCCTTGCCCGTTGCCACGTCCACCACCCACAAGCGGAGATTCGTGTCCTGGAACACGATGTGCTTGCCGTCCGGCGCCCAGGCGGGCGTGTAGTAATGCGTCGGATGCTCGAGCGCGATGGTGCGCGCGGGTGCACTGCCGTCGGCCGACGCGATCACGAGTTGGTACTCGCCCGACTTGTCGCTGAAGTACGAGACCCATTTGCCATCGGGCGACCACGCCGGGTCGCGTTCCGCCGATGCGTCCGACTGCGTCAGGTTGCGCACGTCACCCTTCTCCGCCGGCACCGTGAAAATCTCGCCGCGCGCTTCGATGGCGGCGCGCTTGCCGGTCGGTGAGAGCGAGATGTTCGCGATGTAGCGCGACACATCCTTCCACTGCGGCATCATCCACGCGAAATCGCCCACCGCGGTGATCGGGACGATGTGCTCTTTCCCGCTGGCGGGGTCCAGCTCGTGCACGTAGCCGCCCTGCTCGAACACCAGCGCGTTCGGCCCGGCGTCGAGCGTCTTCACATCGAAATCGGAAAAGTTCGTGATCTGCTTGACCTGCTTCGAGCCCATGTCGTACGACCACACGTTCGACACGCCGTCGCGATCGGACAGGAAGTAGACCGTGGTGTTGCCCACCCACACCGGGTCCATCTCCTTCGAGTTAGGCCGAGGAATGGTGTCGACCACCTCGAGCGTCTTGGCGTCGAGAATCCAGATCGGGCGATTCTGGCCGCCGCGGTAGTTGCGCCGCTCCTCGTCCCACGAGTTGTTCATGCGATAGGCGATGTGCTGTCCGTCGGGCGAGATCTTGCCCTGGTACGCGCGGTACATCGGCATCGCCGTCACGAGGCCGCCCTCGGGCGACACCGTGAACCACCGCGGAGTCGGCGTGGGGAGGTTCGACGACTGCGTGGACGAGAACACGATCGCCTTCCCGTCGGGCGTCCAGCCTTGCACCAGGTCCGGCGCGGGATGCCATGTGAGGCGTTTCGCCTCGCCGCCCTCGGCCGGCATCACGTACACGTCGGTGTTGCCGCCGTAGTTGCCGCTGAACGCGATCCACTTGCCGTCGGGCGAGAAGAACGGGTTCATCGCCACGCCCGGAACGCTCGTTAGGCGAACAGCGGCTCCGCCGGCGCGCGGCACCACCCAGATCTCGCCGGCGTACGCGAACGCGATCTGTGTGGCGCTCTCGGTTGGCGAGCGCAGCATGCGAGTGGTCCCTGATGTCGCTGTGGCCGCTTGCGCACCCACGGAGACAGCACCAGCGACGAAGGCAAGGATCGGCAGACCGAATCGAAGTCCGGCGAGACGATGAAGGCGAGGCATGACGGTACCGTAGAAGGGGCAATCGGGACGGCGGCGAGAGGTACTACGGTCGAGACAGGCGGTAAGTTGCGGCCCGTACCGGCGCCGCGCCAGCGCGGTGGTCGAGATCATCGGGGAGGAGCAGCCCACAAAAATAGGTTACGTCCCGACGCCTCCTCCCTGCGTGGATGCTGTACCGCGCCCGCGGTCCATCCGCTATATTCTGACCGCTTGCT
>DASYXE010000283.1:0-7402 GCA_035935375.1 Gemmatimonadaceae bacterium
GACTGCCTGCCCGATGCGCACTGGCTGGCGACCGTCCATCGGGAATTCACGCGCGCCCCATCGCTCGGGGTGTTAGGCGGGCGGGTGGAGCTGTTCGACCTGCGCGACCGGCCGACGACGACGCGGACATCGCGCGAGCGCGGTGAAATCTCGGCGGCGTTCAATCTGGACGGGATCATCGGCTGCAACCTGTCGTTCCGTCGGTCGGCGCTGGCCGTGATCGGGCCCTTCGACGTTGGGTTAGGCGGCGGCACGGGCGCGGGGGCCGGCGAGGACGTGGACATCGTGTACCGGAGTCTGCGCGCCGGGCTGCGGGTCGAGTACTCGCCGGATGCGCTGGTCTATCACAACCACGGCCGGCGGACGGACGCGCAGGTGCGGGCCCTCACGCGCGCGTACACCGTCTCGCGCGGCGCGCTCTTTTGCAAGTACGTGATGGCCGGGGATCGCGGCATTTTCCCGCGCATCCGGCAGGACATGTCCTATCACGCGCGCGCGCTCGCAGCGGACGTCCGAGCGGGACGGTTTCCCACGCGCGTGGTGCGGCACTACTACCATCTCGGCGCCGGCGCGGCGTACTGGGTCCGTCACCGCCTAACGGAAGGCCGACGGGCGCGCCGCACGGCCGCCTAGAGACGGAACAAGTAGCTCACCTTCACGAACACGCCGTCCGTCGTCCGGAACATGCCGCGCGAGAACTGGAACGCGTTGGGCTCGCTGAGCGACGTGCCGTAGCCGGCGAAGAACACCGTGCCGGGAATCGGCTTGTAGGACAGGAGCACGTCGTTCCGGAACAGGTTGGACGAGAAGCCGCCGAGCGGATTGTAGGCGCCGCCGATCGAATCGCGCTGGACCAACGGAGCGCCGGTGCGTGGATCCTCGAGCGCCGCTTGATGCTGCGACACGTACTGTCCGATGTAGCGCAGGAAGATCGAGCGCGTGAGCTGGTATTCGACCTGCAGGCGCGGGATGTTGGTGATGGCGAACTCGCTGCCGTCTCGCGCGCGCGTCAGGCGGTCGTAAATCCACGAGGCGTCGAGGCGGAGATCCGGCGTCGGGCGCCAGGCGACGTCCAGGCTGCCGGTGACCTCGCGCCCCTCGCTGGCCTCGGCGAACAGCACGGCGTCGTCGATGCCGGCCGTGGCGTTGACGATGACCTTCCGGTTCGGCGACGTGAGGCTCACGCTCTCGCCGTAGAGCGTGTAGAGCCCGTGGGGCAGCACGAACGCCGAGGTGTCCGCGCCCGCGACGACGCCGTAGCCGCGGTAGGACGTGCTGTCGAATCGCTGGAAGTTGTCGTTGACGGTGAGGCCGATGTTCCAGCCGCCGCGCAGCGTCGCGGACGCCTGCGTCGAGTAGCCGCCCTCGAAGGTCCCGCCTAACTTGCCGAAGTCGGCGTAGTTCCAGAGTGGCGTGGCATTGAGGAAGAACGAGACCTGCTCGAGCAGCGCGCCCGGTCCGCCGTACAGCGTGTACCGGTTGAAGACCATCGCGCGGACGTATCCGGTGCGGTTCACGAAGCCGCTCGCCGCCTCGAAGTTCGGGCTCACGCCTAACAGCTCGACGTGATTCCCGTACGCGCGGCCGGTCCGGTCGCCGAGGGTGATGTCCCACAGCGCGCCGCCGCGACGCCCAAGACTGTCGCGCGTGGTGGAACCGACGAACTGGAACTGCGAGAACCAGATCTTGTGCCACAACAGACGCGCGTCCACTCCGCCCATGCGATTGTAGTCGCCGCCGTCGATGCGGTCGGTGTAGATGAGGCCCAGATTGGAGCTGGCGCCGAGGTCGCGACGGAGGCGCAGGATGTTGTAGATCGGATCGCTGCCCGTGACCGAGTCGCGCTGGTCGACGGCGCCCAGGTAGGCGACGTTGAGGTCGCCGATCTTGCCGGTGAGCTTGGCGCCGGCGTCGGGCTGCACGATGTCGCGTGTGTAGATGAGGCGGTTGGGCGTGTCGTATTGCTCGAGTCCCTCGAGGAAGAACGGGCGCTTCTCGGGATAGAAGAGGGCGAAGCGCTGGTTGAGCGTGACCTGCGCGACGTCGGCTTCGACCTGCGAGAAATCGGGATGCGCCGTGGCGCTCAAGCCCAGTCCGTTAGTCACGCCCCAGAACATGGTGCCGCCCAACGCCGGCGTGGTGGAGTAGCGATACACGCCGTTCACCGAGTCGCCGTCCACTTTGGTCGTGGCCTCGGGAATGACGTCCATCACCAGGCCGCGGTGCAACTGCGTCAGCCCGACGAGGCGTCCGGCCTGGATGAGGAAGCTTGCGTTGGCGCGCACGACCGGCGTCCACGTGTCCTCGTAGCCCGAGTGCTGCACCTCGCGCACGATCTGAATGCCCCACGTTTGCGGATCGAGATCCTGAAAGCGGATGCTCCGGAACGGGATACGCACTTCGACCTCGTAGCCCCACGACGTCACGTGTCCGCGCGATTCCCACACGAAATCGGGGTTGAGGTCGATGGTGCCGTCGAAGCGCGCGTTCGGGCCGGACCCGCCGCCGGCCGCGCCCGCATCCTGTCCTTCGCTCCGCACACCATCTTCCTGCACGCCCAGCGGATTCACGGCGAACATGAATGCGCGACGGTGGTCGGAGTAGGTGTCGAGCAGGATCTGGACGTTGTCGTCGGCGTCGATGTTGTCGCGGTCGGCGAGCGTGGCGCGCACGACGTTGCCGTGCGGTTCGTACGCGCGGATGCCGAAATAAATCGCATCGCGCGAGTACCACACGAGCACATCGGTGGAGTCGGCGGCAGGCGTGCCGTCGACGGGGCGATACTGTGAAAAGCCGGTGAGCCTCGCGGCGCGTCGCCACACGGCTTCGTCGAGCACACCGTCGACGACGATCGTCGTGTCGATGCGCGGCGGCGCGACATCGAGCTGACCCGACCGTCCGTCATAGACGGTGCTGTCCGATCGGAGGGCGGGAGCGGGGGCGGCGTTCGGCGCCTGCAGGAGCAGCGCGAACGAAACGAGAGAAATGAGCATGCGATATCCGGACGTGGATCATACGTGGAGACATCCAAATCTCCAACGGCCCTGGAGATCGGGCGCGGCACTTGTCACGTCGATGTCTGCGCCGTATAAACAGGTGGCCTCGACCGTTTCTGCACGCTTCTCAAGACCCATCCCTGATGCGATTCGCTCCATGCGTCGCGATCGCGGTGTGCTGCACCGCCATCGGCGTGTCGAGCGCGCGATGCCAGGTGGACACGCGCTGGCCGCAGCACTCGATGGACCGGCCCCGACCGTCGGTCGTTGATCCTGGACCCCAGCGGGCACCGGTGCCTCCGCCGGCGGACGCCGTCGTGCTCTTCGATCACGGTACGCTGTCGGCGTGGCGCCAACACGACGGAAGTCCGGCGCGTTGGGCGGTACACGGCGACTACTTCGAGGTCGAGCCGGGCACGGGCAACATCGTGACGGCACGTGCGTTCGGCGACTGCCAACTGCACGTCGAGTGGGCTGCGCCCACTCCCCCCAACGGGGAGAGTCAGGAACGCGGGAATAGCGGCGTGTTCCTGATGGGGTTGTACGAGGTCCAGGTGCTCGACTCGTACCACAACGACACGTACCCGGATGGGCAGGCGGCGGCGGTGTACGGCCAGTTTCCCCCGTTAGTCAGCGCGAGCCGCCCGCCGGGGCAGTGGCAGGCGTACGACATCATCTTCCACCGGCCGCGGTTCGACGCCAGCGGCGCCGTGACCTCGCCCGCTCGCCTAACGGTGTTTCACAATGGCGTGCTGGTGCAGGACAACGTGGCGCTGAGCGGCCCGACCGCGAACAAGGAGCGGCCGCCGTATCACGTGACGCCCGACACCTTGCCGCTCGAGCTGCAAGATCACAACAATCGGGTCCGCTATCGCGACATCTGGATTCGCCCGATCGACTGACCCAAGGAGAGTCATGCAAGCTGCCGGAACGCGCAAGACATACGACGTATGCATCGTGGGATCGGGCGCGGGCGGCGGCATGTCGGCGTACGTGCTCACGCAGGCGGGCGCCGAGGTGCTCATGCTCGAAGCCGGTGGACCGTGGGACAACGCGACCGACTCGAAGATGATGGAGTGGCCGTACGAGTCGCCGCGGCGCGGGCGCGGATCCAAGGAGCGCCCGTTCGGCGAGTTCGACGGCTGCATCGGCGGATGGGACATCGATGGCGAGCCGTACACCACGGCGCACGATACGAAGTTCGACTGGTGGCGCGCGCGCATGGTGGGCGGCCGCACGAACCACTGGGGCCGCATCTCGCTGCGATTCGGGCCGGACGATTTTCGCCGGCGGAGCCTCGATGGGTTAGGCGACGACTGGCCCATCACGTACGACGAGATGAAGCCGTATTACGACCGCGTCGACCGGTTGATTGGGCTGTTCGGCAGCGCCGAGGGGTTGCACAACCATCCCGACGGAATCTTCCAGCCGCCGCCGGCACCGCGCTGCTACGAGCTGCTCATCAAGCAGGCCGCCGACAAGCTGCGCATCACCTGCATTCCGGCGCGCCTGTCGATCCTGACGCAGCCGCTGAACGGCCGGCCGGCCTGTCATCATTGCGGCCAGTGCAACCGCGGCTGCAAGACGAACGCGAACTTCTCGAGCTCGGGCGTGTTGATCCCGCCGGCCAAGCAGACGGGCAAGCTGACGCTCATCACGGGTGCGATGGCGTACGAGGTGACGACGGACGGACGCGGCATGGCGACGGGTGTGTCGTACGTCGACAAAAAGACCGGATCCGTGCGGCACGTACAGGCGCGCGTGGTGGTGCTCGCCGCGAGCGCGTGCGAGTCCGCTCGACTGCTGCTCAACTCGAAGTCGTCGCGCTTCCCGCAGGGCCTCGCGAATTCGAGCGGCGTCGTTGGGCGGTATCTCACCGACACGACGGGCACCGATGTGGCGGGCTACATCCCGAAGATGGTCGATCACGTGCCGCACAACGAAGACGGCGTCGGCGGGAATCATCTCTACATGCCGTGGTGGCTCGACAACAAGCATCTGGATTTCCCGCGCGGCTATCACATCGAGTTGTGGGGCGGACTGGACACCCCGTCCTACGGAATCATGGGCGGCATCCACAAGTATCCGAATGCAGGCGGCTACGGCACGTCGCTCAAGGATGACTACCGCCACTACTACGGTGCGAGCGTCGGCTTCTCCGGCCGCGGTGAGATGATCCCGAACGCCGACTGTTACTGCGAGCTGGACCCGATGACGGTGGATCGTTGGGGCATTCCAGTGCTGCGCTTCCATTGGAAGTGGACGGACCACGAGTTGAACCAGGTGCGGCACATGCAGCAGACGTTCCGGGCGCTCGTCCACGAGATGGGGGGCGAGGTGTTCTCGCCCATGCCGACCAAGGATCACGGCTACGGCATCGCGAACGGGGGGCAGATCATTCACGAGTTAGGCACCACGCGCATGGGGCGCGACCCGGGCAATTCGGTGCTCAACGCGCACTGCCAGGCGCACGACGTGCCGAATCTGTTCGTCGCCGACGGCGGGCCGTTCGTGTCGCAAGCCGACAAGAATCCGACGTGGACGATTCTCGCGTTGGCGTGGCGCACCGCCGACTACATCACGGAGCAGCGCAAGGCAGGTGCCATATGACGGATCAGGACGGGGAGCGCGAGACGGGCGAGCCCGCCGCGCCTAACGGAGGTGGGATGTCCCGGCGGTCGATGCTCGAGCTAGTGGTGCTCGGCGCGCTCGCCACCGCGTGCACCGGCGCCGAGCGCACGGCGACAGCCGTGGGCAGCAAGGCGGGCGCCGATACGGCGCGCGCGGCCGCCGGAACGTACCAGCCGACCGTGTTCACGCCGCACGAATGGGAAACAGTGAACGTGCTCGTCGACATCATCATCCCGCGCGACGAACGGTCGGGGAGCGCGACGGACGCCGGCGTACCCGAGTTCATGGACCGCATCCTCGTCCTGTATCCCGAGGACAGCCTGCCCATTCGCGGCGGACTGGCCTGGCTGGATCACGAGTGTGTGGATCGCTTCGGCAGGCCGTTCGCGCAGTGCAATGCCAACGAGCGCAACGCGGTCCTCGACGACATCGCGTGGCCGAGTCGCGCCAAGCCCGAGGTCAGCCAGGGCGTCGCGTTCTTCAATCGATTTCGCGACTTCACGGCGACTGGATTCTTTTCGAGCAAGATGGGCGTGGCCGACTTGCAGTATCAGGGCAACACGTTCGTGGCGCAGTGGACCGGATGCCCGCCCGAGGCCCTCCATAAGCTGGGCGTCGGTTAGGCATGACCAACGGCCGGTTGGGCATCGGGTTCATCGGGAGCGGGTTCAACGCCCGCTTTCACCTGCAGGCCTTCGTGGCCGTACGCGATGCGGACGTGCTGGGCGTCTTCAGCCCGACGGCCAAGCACGCCGCGTCGACGGCGGAGCTCGCGCGGACGCTCGACCTCGGGCATGCTCGGCCGTACGCGTCGATCGCCGAGATGGTGGCCGATCCCGGCATCGACGCGATCTGGCTCTGCGGACCGAACCAGGCGCGCATCGAAAACGTCGAAGAGATCGTGGACACCATCGAGCGCGGCCGCGGCGCGCTGCGCGGGCTGGCGTGCGAGAAGCCGCTCGCCAGGAACGCTGCCGAAGCCAAGCGCGTGGTCGCGCTGGTGGAGCGCGTCGGCCTGGCCACCGGCTATCTCGAGAATCAGGCCTTCGCGCCGCCGGTGGCGCGCGGACGCGAGCTGATCTGGACGCGCGGCGCGCGTCTCACCGGCCGTCCGTATCTCGCGCGCGCAGCCGAGGAGCACAGCGGGCCGCACGCACCGTGGTTCTGGCAGGGCCGGTTGCAAGGCGGCGGCGTGCTCAACGACATGATGTGTCATTCGGCGCTCGTGGTGCGGCACCTGCTCACGGAGCCGGGGCAGCCGCCGGCGTCGCTCGCCGTTAGGCGGGTGACCGGACACATTGCGAGCCTCAAGTGGTCGCGGCCCGAGTACGCCAAGCGGCTCGCGCGGACGATGGGGAAGGACGTGGACTATACGGCGCATCCCTCGGAGGACTTTGCCAGCATCACGCTCGAGTTCGAGGATGCCGAGGGGCGTACGGTGTTAGGCGAAGCCACGACGTCGTGGAGCTTCATCGGCGCGGGTCTGCGGCTCTCGGCCGAGCTCCTCGGACCCGAATACTCGATGGCCTGGAATTCGCTGGACAGCGGACTGACGGTGTTCTTCAGCCGTGAGGTACGCGGTCGCGCCGGCGAAGATCTCGTCGAGAAGCAGAATGCCGAGATGGGACTCATGCCGGTCGTGGCAGGAGAAGCCGCCGTGTACGGCTACGAGGCGGAAGATCGCCACTTCGTGCGCGCATTCCTCGGCAAGGAAGCACCGCAGCTGACGTTCGATGATGGATTGGATGTGGTGCGGATTCTCATGGCGGCGTACA
>DASYXE010000284.1:0-2487 GCA_035935375.1 Gemmatimonadaceae bacterium
CGCGAAACGCGTCTTCGCCGCGCGCCCGAAGAAACCGCTCGACGAGCGCGAGGTCGTCCGTCACGGCGTCTGGTTAGGGTTCACCCAATCGCGCGTGACAACGACGAGCGCGGACAGCGGCGTGTTCTCCTGAACGACGCCCGGGACGTCCATGCTCTTCGACGCGACGATGCCCATCGAGGTGTTCTTGATGAACGGATAGTAAATCATGACGTGTGGCATGAATCGGGAGGGGTCGGTCCCTTTCGGGCTCGTCAGCACCTGCGCCGACGACTCCATGTACACCAGCGCGGGGCGCTTCGGCGACCGGAACCGGCCCGAGGCCAAGCCGCTATCGACCTCCGCCGTGATCTGGTCCTGGGTCTTGCCGGCGATGCGCTGCTCGACGCGGAAGCGATAGACGGCCAACACCGTTGCGTCCGCCTCGGCGTCGCCGCATTGCGGCTCGAACGATGTGGCCGTGCTCCGGGCCACCATGCACGCGATACCCGACGTACCCTCCTCCGCGACCACATAGTGACCGCTCTCCAGCACCCACACTTTGGCATCCTTCGATATGTCCGCCGGCGCGGCGCTTTTCGCGTACCGAATCTCTTCCGCGCGCGACAGATGCGTCGGAGCCGTCGGCGGCGACGGGTCTTGCTGGGCCGCGAGCGCGGCGGGGACCAGAACAGACGCAATGATCCATGCACGCATTGCACGCCTTTCACCGTTGAGGTTACCAGTGAGTGACGTTCCACCGCCAAAGAGTTGGAACGCGATTCGTCGTGGGTGGGACTGCGCGAGACCAGGACGGCCGGACCGCTCGTGAAAATCGTCAGGCACGCCGGAGGTTCTCGCCGTTAGGCGTCCGATCGCGCGAGGAGGCTCCGGACGACATCGCGGTACCCCCGACCCGATATCAATCGCTTGCCGTTGTGCAGAATCAGCACGTAGTCGCCCTGAAACCACGGCTGGATCTCCTTGACGCAGCCGATGTTCACGATCGCCGATCGATGGATGCGCACGAATGGGGGACCGTGCAGCCGTCGCTCGATCCCGTTCAGCGTCTCCCGCACCTGGTACACCTGCTCGGCCGTGTGCACGAGCACCACCTTGTCCGATACTTCGACCCACTCGATGGCCCCGGCGGCCACCAACAGGTGCCGACCGTCGACCTTCAATGCGATTGAGTCGGTACAGCGGCCTCGCGCCAACTTCGTGAGCAGCATCTCGAGCCGGGCGGACAGCTCCGGGGACCGGCCGCCGCGGACCTGGATCACGGCGCGCTCAATCGCCGTCCGAAATCGTTCGTCGTCAAACGGCTTCACCAAGTAGTCGACCGCATTGACGTCGAACGCCTTGATCGCATACCGCTCGTACGCCGTCACGAACACGACAACAGGCATGTTCGCCGCACCGATGGCGCCGATCACGTCGAAGCCGTCGAGCCCGGGCATCTGCACATCGAGCACGACAATGTCAGGGCGCACGTGTCGGATCGCCTCGACCGCGGTCTGGCCGCTCGCGGCGTCACCGACGACTTCGACGTCGTGCATCCGCGCCAGCAGCGTGCACGCCAGGCGGCGAGCCGGCGCCTCGTCATCGACGACCAATACCCGGCAGCGCAGTGTCATGTATCGACGGGGAGCACGATGTGGACACGAAATCCCCCGCCTAACGCGTTCCCGGCGTCGAACGCGTGCCGCTCGCCGTATTGCGCCCGGAGACGCTCCCGCACGCTCACGAGTCCGTGTCCCGCGGTCCGACCGTCGTGACTCGATGGGGCGCCGCGTCCGTCGTCGACAATGTCGATGTGCAGCGATTGCGCCACGAGGCGAGCCGCGATCTCGAGGCGGCCACCTCGCTCGAGTGGCTCGATGCCGTGCTGGATCGCGTTCTCGACACACGGCTGCAAGATCATGCTTGGCACGAGGGCTGACCGGGCCGCGTCCTCGATCGACCACTCGATCCTCAAGCGGTCGCCGAAGCGAGCGATCTGGATAGCGACATACCGTCGCAGAAACTCGATCTCCTGCTCGAGCGGGATCTGATGCTCCTCCATCCGATCCAGCGCCATTCGAAGCAGATCCCCAAGCTCTGCCAACACCCGACGCGCGGCCGTCACATCTTCGGCCATCAGCGCCGATACAGTGTGCAGCGCGTTGAAGAGAAAGTGAGGTTGCAACTGCTGCTGCAGCACATGGAGTCGGAAACGCGCGAGCTCGGCTTCCAACGCCGCCTCCCGCCGGCCCCGATCGCGATAGGCGCTGTAGTAGATGAGTGCGTGATAGAGGAGTACGGCGATCGCAAAGACCAGCACGGTGGCAGGATAGGTCTGGGCGAATTCGTTCCGTACGTCGCTGACAAAGGAGTGCGAGCCTGCCGGTCCCGCGACCATCTGCGGCATGCCCAGCAGTCGACTCAACGCGGTCACGAAGGCCGCATTCACGAGGCTTGCCAGCGCCGCCGCCGCGATCCAGAGTGGCGAGCGACGCAATATGTGAC
>DASYXE010000285.1:0-2370 GCA_035935375.1 Gemmatimonadaceae bacterium
AGGCTCGTCCCGACCGAATACTTGGGGTCGGGCGTGAGATTCAGGTTCGCGTGCGCGGAATACTGGGTGAGGAAGTTGTTCGGCTCGATGCCGTGCTCGTCCTGGTAGTTCGACGAGACGAAGTAGTTGCCGATCGCGAACCCGCCTGCCACCGACGCATCGTAGTCGTACGTCTTTCCGGTGGTGAAGACCGGATGTCCCGCCGCTTCTTGGGCCTTGATCGCATTGAACGACGTGATGGCGCCCGTGCTGTCCGGCGCAAAGTTCGTCGGCATGCGCCCTTCCGGATCGCGGAAATAGACGCCGCCCTGTTGCACCTGGAGGTTCCACACCGGCTTCCCGGAGGAACCCTTCTTGGTGATGATCTGGATCACGCCGTTGGCGGCCTCGGTGCCGTAGATCGTCGCCGCCGCCGGTCCTTTGATGATCTGGATGCTCTCGATCTCGTCGGGACTGATGTCGTTGAGCCGCCCAACGACGCCGGCGTTCTGCGCGCCGAAGCCGCCGTTGCCGAAGGTCGTCGGTCCGCCGCCCGTGCGATTGCTGACGCGGACGCCGTCGATGTAGATGAGCGGCTGGTTGTCGAGGCTCAAACTCGAGATGCCGCGGATCGCGATGCTCGGGCCGGCGCCTAACCGGCCGGTGCTGGGCACGATGCTCACGCCGGCCACGCGCGAGTTGAGCAGCGAGCTCATGTCGGGCGCCTGTGACTTGGCGAGCACGTCGGGTGCGTTGACGTTGCCCACCGCGTTGCCTAACTCACGGGCCTGCTGGCCGCCCGCGGTCCCGGTGACGATGACCGCGTTGAGCGACGTGGGCGCCGGGGCTAACGAGAAATCCACGGTCAGCTCGCCGTCGGTCCCCACCGTGACGGTACGGCGCCGCGGCGCATAACCGACGCGTCTCGCGATGAGCGTCTGTTGGCCTTGGGCGACGCCGGCGATGCGAAATTGCCCGGCGGTGTCGGTGACCGCGCCGAGCTGCGTGCCCTCGACCTGCACCGATGCGCCGACGACCGGCGCGCTCGATGTCGAGTCGACCACTCGGCCGACGATCGTGACCGCCAGGCGGCCGCCGGCATCGCCGAGTGGTGGGCGAGGGTGTACGGTCGCTGCGTGGGCGATCGGCGCTGGAAGGGCCAGCGCGATGCCGAGTGCCGCGCAGACGGCGAGCCGCACTCGTCGGGGAAGCTGCTGACGGAAGACGTGTCCCATACCGGGCTCCTGTGGGGTGGATGACCGTGTGGCCCGACTCCGCGGACTGCCGCGCGCCAACATAGAGTGCAATTCGGAATACCACAATGGTGGACCGGAATGGTGCCCCAAAATCGCCCACGGTCGGGCTCCGATTTGCTTGCGCGCCCCCCTCACCGCGGGTATGCTTGAAGACCGTGCCGCGCATCGCGTCTCTTCCCCGTCACAAGACCCAGGCGCGGCGGCAGCACGCCGCCGACCACGGCGACCACCCCTCCGACAACGTCTCGCGCGCCTACCTCGACCTCCGACGCCTCATCGTCTGGGGACAGTTGCCGCCGGGTGCCCGCATCTCCGAACGCGTCGTCGCCGACCGCTTGGGGCTCAGTCGCACGCCCGTGCGCAGCGCACTGCACCGGCTCGAACAGGAAGGATTCGTCAGCTCCGCGGGCGGCGCCGCCGGCGACCGCCGGCTCATCGTCGCGCCACTCACTATGGATGACGGACAGGAGCTGTTCCGGATCGTTGGGCACCTCGAGGGACTCGCCGCGCGCATCGCCGCCGAGCTCCCGCCCGCGCGACGCGAGGCGGTCGCCGCACGCATGCGCGAGCTGAACGGCGAGCTCGCCGCCCAACACCGCGCACGCGGCGCAGCGGCCCGCTTCTTCGACTTGGACCTCCGCTTTCACCAGACGTTCGTCGACTCGGTCGTCGGCCCGCGCCTGCTCACGCTGCACCGCGCGATCAAGCCGCAGTGCGAGCGCTATGCGCGACTCTATGCGAGCGTGCTCCTCGACGAGCTGCCGACATCGATCAAGGAGCACGAAGCGATCGCCGGCGCCATCGCGCGCGGCGACGCCGATGCGGCGCAAATGGCCGCCGAGACCAACTGGGCGAACGCCGCCAACCGGCTCGCCCACATCATCTGGCAGCACGGTGAGCGGGGCAGCTGGGTGGGCCCGCGCGAGGGATCGGAACCGGTCGCGCGCACGCGCCGGCGGAGACCCGCGTGACGGGCGGACAATAGTCAGGGAAGCGCTCGCTGGCGCTCGCTTGGGGAAGCGCTCGCTTCGCTCACTTGGGGAAGCGCTGCGCTGAGGGAAGCGGCGGCGACGCCGCCTGAGGGGTGGAAGGACATCAGTTGTCTCTGGGCGGAGAGTCTCATCGCCGAGGCTCG
>DASYXE010000286.1:0-3212 GCA_035935375.1 Gemmatimonadaceae bacterium
GGCCGGACTCCCTACGCATGCATCGACGTTTGGATTCAAATGCCTAGCACCGGCGCTATCCCGCGCGCGGCGGACCGAACCACGTCGTTAGCGCGTCGGCGAGCCCGGTCCGGGTCCCGTCTCCGACCCACGCCACGTATCCATCGGGCCGCACCAGCACTGCGTTAGGCGCGGCGACCGCGCCGACCACCGGCAGCTCCCATGGTCCGGCGTATCCGGCGTCGACGAACGGAACGCGATCGGCCCACGGCGCGATGTCGACGGCGCCGGGCTCGCCGAAATTGAGGAGGACCGGCCTCGCACGATGCAGCAGCGTGAAGACCCGTTGCGGGCCCGCGGCCGTGGCCAGTTCGAGATCCGGCATGCGCCGTCCCAACAGCGGGTGCCCGGCGCCGAGATCGTACTGCACATCCAGACCCGACATCTGCCCCGCCAAGCGCTTGCGCGGCTCGTCCATCCCGAGCAACAGGGAGACATAGTCGCCGAGCGCCTTGGTGTGTTCGTCCGCCCGGCGCAGCGCGCTCAGCGCCATGATGCCGCGCGTCACGCGAGCGGCGACGGGGTGGCGCTCGGCGTGATAGCTGTCGAGCAGCGTCGCCGGCGACGTCTGCCTGACGACCTGGGCCAGCTTCCATCCGAGGTTCACCGCATCCTGGACGCCGAGGTTCAGGCCCTGTCCGCCGATCGGGGCGTGTACGTGCGCGGCGTCGCCGGCCAGCAGCACGCGTCCGTCGCGGTAGGCCGCGGCCTGGCGCGTCATGTCCGTGAACCTGGAGACCCAGGTCGGGCTGTGGATGCCGAAATCCGTCCCGTAGACGGCGACCATCGCGTCGCGAATGTCATCGAACGTCGGCTCGCCGGCGCGTCCGACCTCCGGTTCCGTTAGCACCGCCCGCAGACGCCGCGGTCCGCCCTCGGCGTGGCCGATGGCATGGCTGCCGACGGCGTCGTGGCGAAAGCCCCACGCCGGCTCCTCGGACGCCTCCGCCTCGACGATCATCCAGCTCGTCGTCGCGTCCCACCCGGGAAACTCGATGCCGGCTGCCTTCCGGACCACGCTGCGTCCGCCGTCGCATCCGACGAGATACTCGGCCGTTAGGCAACGATCGTCCGAGAGCTCGACGATGACGCCGCCCACGTCCTGCCGGAAGCCGGTCACCTCGCGTTCGCGATAGAAGTGTACCGGCAGCTCACCGACCCATTCGGCGAGCATGCGCTCGATGTGGTTCTGCCAGAGGCCGAGGACGTAGTTGTGCCGGGTTGGAAAGTCGCTGAGGTCCAACGGGACGTGGAAGTGCACGACCGGATACGTCTGCCCTTGCGAGAGGAACCGATCGGCGATGCCGCGTTGATCGAGCACTTCGATCGTCCGCGAGTGTAAACCGCTCCCGCGCGCGGGCAGGGCATCCTGGATGGCGCGGCGCTCGACGACAGCGACGTCGACTCCCGCCAGTGCCAACTCGGCGGCCAACATCAGTCCTGTCGGACCTCCTCCGGCAATGAGAACTGCGTGGTCTCTCATCGTCACTCTCCAGTCGGTATCAGAAGTCCGCGACTCTACTCAGTGACCCAGGGCTTGCCGCAAGCCCCGTGCGGCGCTATAGGTTGGAAGTGGCGGGGAGATGCACGCTCGCTTGGACCGCAACACCGCTCTCCGCGCGTGCGCACGGGTTGCACGTCGTACCTGGCCTGCGCCGCGCTGCCGCCGTCCTGCCAATCGCGCTCATCTTCGCGGGCACCTTCGCCGACGCCGGCCTAGGGATCACCTCATCGCCTGACACGCGGACTATGGAAACCGCGGCCCAGCCGCCACATTTGGTCCATCCGCCTCCGCGGTCGACCATGCGTTAGGCGGGGATCATTCGCTCATCCCTCAATCGTCACGCCCGGGCTCGTCATGCCTCCTCGCCGCCGTCGCTTCGTCGCGTTCGCCGCCGCGCTGCTCGGTACCGCGCTTCCGTGTCTCGCCGCCGCCCAGCACGGCGTTCCGGCCCAGCCGCCTAACGGGCAACCGCTTCCGATCCCCGGCCGCTCGATGGTCATCACGCGCTACGGCATCGTCGCGGCGAGCCAGCCGCTCGCCGCCAGCGCCGGCGTGCACATGCTGGAGTTAGGCGGCAACGCGGTCGACGCTGCCATCGCCGCGAACGCGGCCAACGGCCTCATGGAGCCGGCGATGAACGGCGTGGGCGGCGATCTCTTCGCCATCGTCTATATCGCCAAGACGGGGCAGCTCTACGGACTCAACTCGAGCGGATGGGCGGCGAGCGGCATGACACCCGACCTGCTCAAGGCCAAGGGGCTCGAGCGCATCCCCATTCGCGGCATCTGGAGCGTCACGGTGCCGGGCGCTGTCGCCGGGTGGCAGGCGCTGCACGACAAGTTCGGGAAGCTGCCACTCGCCACCGTGCTCGCACCCGCCATTCGGTACGCCGACGAAGGCTTCCCGGTCTCGCAGGTGATTGCCGACACGTGGGCCGTGTACCTCAAGACGCTCAGCGAGACACCGGATGCGGCGAAGACCTTTCTCATCGACGGTCACACGCCGCGCGAGGGAGAGATGTTCCGCAACCCCGATCTCGCCCGCACACTCACGCTCGTTGCGAAGCATGGCCGCGATGGGTTCTACAAGGGCGCGACCGCCAATGCCATTCTCGCCACCGAGCAGCAACTCGGCGGCACCATGACGGCCGAAGATCTGGCGGACTTTCAGCCGGAATGGGTGACGCCGCTCCACGTCGACTATCGCGGCTGGACGGTGTACGAGTTGCCGCCGAACAGCCAGGGCATCGGCGCGCTGATGATGCTGCAGATGATGTCGCACTACCCGATGGCGGCGTACGGATTTCACGCCACGCAAGCGCTGCACGTTACCATGGAAGCCAAGCAGCTCGCCTACGCGGACGTGCTGCGCTACGTGGGCGATCCACGGTTAGGCGACGTGCCGGTGGCCCAGATGCTCGATTCGGCGCACGCGGCCGAGCGTGCCGCGAGGATCGACTCGACGCGCGCCATCTGCAGCGAGGCGCCGTCCGCGTTCTCGTCGATCACCGACAAGAAGGGCGGCGATACCATCTATCTCACCGTCATCGATTCCGACGGCAACATCGTGTCGCTCATCCAGAGCAACTACGACGAGTTCGGGTCCGGTCTGGTGCCGGCGGGTACCGGATTCGTGCTCCAGGACCGGGGTGCGCTGTTTACGCTCGACA
>DASYXE010000287.1:0-1891 GCA_035935375.1 Gemmatimonadaceae bacterium
TCGACGACGCGCCGGATGCCGCGGCGCTCGAGCGTGTTGCGCTCGCGCCGGTCGTTCTCACACGCACCCT
This sequence comes from Gemmatimonadaceae bacterium, assembly GCA_035935375.1. Taxonomy (GTDB): domain Bacteria; phylum Gemmatimonadota; class Gemmatimonadetes; order Gemmatimonadales; family Gemmatimonadaceae; genus JADGGM01. The sequence continues at coordinate 71 of DASYXE010000287.1, forward strand.
GGTGCGCGTCGGCGACGTGCACGTGATCGACTGACCTGCCGCGCAATCGGTGGACTCAGTCGCGCGGCTGCCACGCATACTGGTGAGATACTTCGCGCGGTGGATACGGGCGCGGTGCTGACACCAGAACGGATCGCTCGGCTGTCGCGGCGAGTCGGAGCGGCTAAGTTTCCTACGTGCAGGTGCTCGGCGACGCATGAGCTGGACGATCCGCATTTACCCGCTCTTTGGCGACAGTACCCTCTGCTCATCCACAAGACGCCGGCCCTGACCGGCGCCGGAGGAGACGATCGGTGAATCCAGAAGTAGTAGGTCCCATCGGCATTGTGCTGATCATCGCGGTCGCCGTCATCGTCTTTCCGGTGGCGCGAGCGTTCGCGCGGCGCCTCGACCAGCGCGGCATCGCGCCGCCGGTGCCTAACGACTTGGCGCAGCGACTCGATCGCCTGGAACAAACGATGGATTCGGTCGCGCTCGAGGTGGAGCGCATCTCGGAGGGTCAGCGGTTCACGACGAAGCTCCTCGCCGAGCAGAAACCCGGTGTCGTGCCGGGCAGTGGAGGTGCCAAGTAGGCCCAGACACACGGTCGAGTGTCTGGTGAGGTGCATCAGACCTGTCGGAGTGGAGAAGGGGGATGGGGAAGCGCTCGCTGTCGCTCGCTTGGGGAAGCGCTAGCGCTGGGGGAACGGCGCAACGTCTCGTGACTATTTGCGTCCGTCAGAGTGCCGCTCCGAGCGGGAAGGCGCTATAGTACGGCTACGAAAGTGCGTGCCGGTTAGGAAAGTCAGCGTGTACGTCGCATGACGTGGCGGTGCCCCCTCGTCCAATGGCAGGACATCGGACTTTGGATCCGAGAATGGTGGTTCGAATCCACCGGGGGCACTTCGCCCCGCCGTTCCCCGCCGCTGCCTGACTGCCGCGCGAGCGCCGGTCGCTCATTCCTCGAATCGTTTCACCTCGACGTGCCCTCCCCACTTGTTGAAGGGGCACGCGGCCGCTATGCGCGCCGCGCCGGAGTCGCTCGCGGCCCGTATGATGAACAACCCGCCGATCGGGCCCGGCCCGACGAGCCGGCCGGCACGTTCGAGCTTGCCCAGCGCGTCGAGACTGTCCGCCCACCGCGCTACCTCGGCCACCCGCTCGGCGCCATGCCCGGCGGGCGCTGGACGATACGTCGAGTCTTCAACGAGCAGGAGCACATAGGTGTTGCCGTGCGCCGGCGTATGCGTGGGGCGCAACACCAACGCGCCGATCGCCAACACGACTAACGCTGCAGCGGCGGCCACATAGACCGGCCACGCGCGCCGGCGCCGGACGAGCCCCGCCGCGACCAGCGTGGACACGATGCGCTCCTCCAGCGCCGGGTCTGGTTGCCGTTCCCGTGGCAGGTCCCTCATGGCAGCGAGCTCCGAAGCAGGGTGCGAGCACGGGTGAGCTGGCTCTTCGACGTGCCCTCCACGATGCCCAGCAACTCGGCAATCTCTCGATGCGTGTACCCATACACGTCGTGGAGGACAAACACGTCGCGCGCACCCTCGGGCAGCGCGCCGATCGCGCGCTCGAGATCCAGCGCGTCATCGGGGCCGTCGGTGTCCGAGGCCGGCTCCATATCCGGCGCATCGACCACGCGCCAATCGACCCGGATGCGCTCCCGCCTGACATTCACCAGCAATCCACACAACCACGAGCGCAGCGCTGACCGCGCGCGGAACGTGGACAAGCTCCGCACGGCGCGGACCCAGCTCTCCTGCACCAGATCCTCCGCTTCGGCCCGATCGCCGCCCGTTAGGCGCAACGCCAGCGCATAGAGCGCCGGCGTGT
>DASYXE010000288.1:0-6091 GCA_035935375.1 Gemmatimonadaceae bacterium
ATCGTGAAGGCACTCGCGGCCGGTGCATCGTCGGTGATGATGGGCTCGATGCTCGCGGGAACGGAGGAGAGTCCGGGTGAATCGTTCCTCCTCGAGGGCCGCCGCTTCAAGATGATCCGCGGCATGGGCAGTCTCTCAGCCATGCAGGATGGCAGCGCGGATCGCTACTTCCAGGAAGGCGAGATGTCGCCGAAGAAACTGGTGCCAGAAGGCATCGAGGGACGGGTGCCGTACAAAGGACCGGTCGGCGACGTGATCTATCAAATGGTGGGCGGTCTGCGCAGCGGCATGGGATACGTCGGCTGCGAGACCATCGAGGCGCTGCGCACGCAGACCGAGTTCGTCCGCATCACGAGCGCGGGGTTGCGAGAGTCGCATCCGCACGACGTGGCGATCACCCGAGAAGCGCCCAACTACTCTGTGTGAGTAGTAGTGCGCGGGACGTGCGTCCCTTGACAAACGGGTGCGCGCCCCGTGAACGTAGCACCGTCGCCGCCCCTGCCTTCCTGTCCTGCGGCGTGCGCAATCCAGCGACACAATAGTCTCCGACGGAGATCCCGAATGGGCTTGTTATCGACGAAGAGCATGGCCGTGCTCATGGAAGAGGCCGGCGCCGAAGGAGAGGGTTCGCTCAAGCGAGCGCTCGGAGCGACCAACCTCACCTTGTTGGGCATCGGCGCGATCATCGGCGCGGGCATCTTCGTGCTGACGGGCACGGCGGCGGCGCAGTACGCCGGCCCGGCAGTGGTGTTCTCGTTCATTCTGTCGGGTATCGCGTGCCTGTTCGCGGGGCTGTGCTACGCGGAGTTCGCCTCCATGATCCCGATCGCCGGGAGCGCGTACACGTACGCGTACTCGACGTTGGGCGAGCTGCTGGCGTGGATCATCGGGTGGGACTTGATCCTCGAGTACCTGTTCGGCGCGGCGACGGTGGCAGTCGGTTGGTCGGGTTATTTCACCGCGCTGATGAACGACATCGGCATCCACATTCCTGCGGCACTGTCGAACGCACCCCTGAGCGTCACCGGCGGCTGGCATCTGCACACGACGGGCGCGCTCATCAATCTGCCCGCGCTGGTCCTCGCCGGGCTCATGACGGCGCTGCTGGTGATCGGCATCAAAGAGTCGGCGAACTTCAACAACATCATCGTGTTCGTGAAAGTCGCGATCGTCTTGCTCGTGATCGCCTTCGGGTTCGCGTACGTGAACGCGCAGAACTGGCACCCGTTCGTTCCGCCTAACACCGGTGAGTGGGGGGTGTTCGGATGGAGCGGCGTGATTCGCGGTGCCGGGGTGATCTTCTTCGCGTATATCGGGTTCGATGCCGTATCGACGACGGCCCAGGAAGCCCGCAATCCCCAGCGCGACATGCCGATCGGCATCCTCGGCTCGTTAGGCATTTGTACGTTGTTGTACATCCTGATGGCGTTGGTCATGACGGGCCTCGCGCACTACACCGATCTCAACGTCGCGTTTCCGGTCTATGCCGCGATCGAAAAGGCCGGCCCGGGCCTCGCGTGGCTCAAGGAAATCGTCAACATCGGCGCGATTCTCGGCCTGGCCTCGGTGGTGCTCGTGATGTTGATGGGTCAGCCGCGCATCTTCTTTTCCATGGCACGCGACGGGTTGCTGCCGCCCGTGTTCGCCAAGGTGCACCCGCGGTTCAAGACACCGTACATCACCACGATCCTCACGGGATCGGTCGCCGCGGTCGTCGCCGGTCTGTTCCCGATTCAGTTGCTCGGCGAATTGGTCAACATCGGCACGCTGCTCGCCTTCGCCATCGTCTGCGCCGGCGTCATCGTGCTGCGTCGGACGCGACCGGACCTCCATCGCCCGTTCCGCACGCCGTTCGTGCCGGTGGTGCCCGCTCTGGGCATTCTCTGCTGCGTGGGCCTGATGGCTGGACTGCCGATCGATACGTGGATCCGACTCTTTGTCTGGCTGCTCATCGGTCTCGTGATCTACTTCAGCTATGGGCGCTTCCACTCGCGACTGCAGCAGCGAGTCGACACGCCGTCCGCCGCCGCCGCGGATTAACCGCGCGATTCTTGCACGTCGAGCGGCGCCTCTACCCGGGGCGCCGCTTGTTATTCATCCGTCATGACACTCGTCCAGCCTGACCTCCTAACCGTACCGCCGGGTCGTCGCGCGGCTGCCGAACGCATCCGCACCGAGCTGCGGCCGGGACGCACGGTCGCGCTGTCGACGCACATCAACGCCGATGGCGACGGCTGCGGGTCCGAAGTGGCCGTGGCGCACCTGCTCGCCCAACTCGGCCTCCTGGTGCGCGTCGTGAATCCCACGCCGTGGCCGTCGATGTTCTCGTTTCTGCTCGAGGGCGTGGATGAGCGGAGCGCGGCCGGTGCGCGGGCAATCGAGGACGTCGACCTCCTCGTGGTGCTCGACATCAACGACGTGCGCCGGTTAGGCGGCCTTGCCGACACGGTCCGTGCGCTGCGCGTGCCGCGCGTCGTCGTCGATCATCACGTGCCCAGCGATGCACCGGCGGGGGACATCGTCATGGCGGACACCGCAGCGTGCGCGACCGGCGAGCTGGTGTTCGACCTCGCGTGCGTCCTCGAGCTCGCGCTCACGCCCGCGATCGCGCGCGCACTCTACACGGCGATCCTCACCGACACCGGGGGATTCCGGTTCAGCAACACGACGCCGCGCTGTCACGCCATGGCGGGCCAGCTGCTCGCGGCCGGCGTCGATCCGGAAGAGATGTATCGGCGCATCTATGCGTCGGTTTCCGTTGGGCGCCTGCGCGTGATTCGCGAAGCGCTCGAGTCGCTATCGGTGGATCCGGCGTACGGACTGTCCTGGGTGTCGCTGCCGGCGGGGTCGCTCGAGCGGCACCACGTGCACCCCGAAGAGCTGGACGGCATCGCGGAGTATCCGCGCAGCGTCGCCGGCACGCGCATGGCGATTTTCTTTCGCGAGCTCCCGCACGGTCAGGTGAAGGCATCCTTCCGCAGCACGGGCTCGGTGGACGTGAATGCATTCGCGCGCCAATTCGGGGGCGGTGGTCACGCGCGCGCAGCCGGTGCGCTCATCCAGGGCACGCTCGACAGCGTGCGCGAGCGGGTGCTGCGCTCGGCGCGCGAGTTCGTCGGACGTGAGACCCAATCGCAAGACTTGGCAGCCAAGCCTAAATCCACCTAGCTTTCGTCCCCATGGGCTTGTGGAAGCATGCTCCGCGCGATGACGATTCCGTCGAGCGCCGGATTCGCGAAGCGCTGACGGAAATGCGGCCGCTGTTGCGTCTCGATGCCGCGGTGATCGAGCTCGTCGAGTTCGACGGCGAGACAGGCGTAGCAGTGCTCCGCATCGGAGGCGACTGTCCGGACTGCGACATGGACGCCGGGATGCTGCGTCAAGGGATCGAAGCGCATCTGCGCATGCACGTGCCGGAGATCAGCGCCGTGCGCGCGGTCTGAACGTTCGAGGAGACTCACGACATGCCTGAACCACTGCAGGCGCGCATCGCAGCGGCGTTGCGCGCGGTGACGAATCCGCGCACCGGGGTCGACGTGATGTCGTCGGAGATGATCCGCGACGTCGGCGTGACGGTGGAGGGGCGGGTGCGATTCACCATTCTGCTGGCCGCGGAAGATCCGGCATCGCTGGTGCGCGCGGTGCGGCAGGCCGTGGAGGCGCTGGAGGGCGTCGCAGACGTGCGTGTGGACGTGAAGGACCCGTCCCAGGTTCGGCAGCCGTCCGCACCGCCTCAGCAAGCCGCCCCGCAGGGCGGGCGCACGCTGCCGGTGATGGGGCAGGAGCCGCAGTCGCGGCGTGCAGCGGTCCCGCCTGCTCCTACGCCGGTCGAGTACCCGAATCTGGGGCGCGTCCTTGCGATCTCGAGCGGTAAAGGCGGCGTGGGCCAGACCACGGTGGCGACGAATCTCGCCGCCGCGCTGGCGCACCGCGGCGCGCGCGTGGGCATCATGGATGCGGACATCTACGGGCCGAACATTCCGCGCATGATGGGCGTGGATGAGGCGCCGCCGGTCGTGAACAACCGCATCAAGCCGCTCATGGCGCACGGCGTAAAGCTGATGAGCCTGGGCTTTCTCGTCGAGCGCGATCAGCCGGCCATCTGGCGCGGACCGATCGTGATGAAAATCGTGACACAGTTCCTGCGCGACGTGGACTGGGGCGAGCTCGACTACTTTCTCGTGGACATGCCGCCGGGCACCGGCGATGCGCAGCTTTCACTGGTGCAGGCGACGCGGGTGCACGGCGCGGTGATCGTGACCACGCCGCAGCCGGTCGCCGTGGGCGACGCGCTCCGCGGCGCGCGCATGTTCCAGCGGGTGAGCGTGCCCGTGTTAGGCATCGTGGAGAACATGAGCTGGCTCGAGTGCGCGGGGTGCGGGACGCGGACGCCGCTCTTCGGATCCGGCGGCGGCCGCGGCTTGGCCGACGAGCTGGGCGTGCCGCGGTTAGGCGAAATTCCGCTCTATCCGCCGGTGCGGGCGGGCGGGGACGAGGGCGTGCCGATCGTGCTGTCGGAGCCCGAATCGGCGGCGGCGCGGGCGCTCGAGGATACCGCGGGCCGAGTGGTGGACGCGGTGAACCGGGCCAGAGCTGCATGAGCGAGCTGAGCGTCACGCCGCCCGGTCCAACGCGGCCGCCGGAGCTCGATCCGGCGGCCGCGTTGCCGTTGGATCCCCACGACGGGCTCACGCCCGTCGCGGTCACCGGCGAGTACGCGGCGAACCTGGCGATCACGCGCGGCTCGCTGCCGCGCGCGATCGCCGTGTTCGCCTTGCCGGCGGTTGCGTCGATGCTGCTCATGACGCTCTTCTACACGGCCGACGCGTACTGGGTGGGCCAGAAAATCGGCGCGGCCGGGCTCGCTGCGGTATCGACATCGGTGTTCTGGATCTGGATGATCATTTCCGGCGCCGACATGGTGAGCGTCGGGCTGACGGCGGTTGCGTCGCGGCGCCACGGCGAAGGCCGGCCCGATGCGGCCGCGCGCGCGGTCGGCGATGCGGTGGCGTACGCGCTGTTCATCGGCGCAACGATCGCCCTCGCCGGTCGCATCAACCTGCACGGGATGTTCGCGATCATGGACACGCCGCGCGACGTCACCGCGTTAGGCATCAAGTACCTCGGGACGTATCTGTTGGGCGCGCCGCTCATTTTCGGGTTCTTCGCCGTCGACGCCGCGTTCCGGGCCTCGGGCGACACGCGGACGCCGTTCCTGCTGCTCGTGACCACGGTCGCGGCCGCGCTCGTGCTCGACCCGGTGCTCATCCTGGGCCTCGGACCGGCGCCCCGGTTAGGCATCACCGGCGCCGCCGTGGCGACGATCGCGACGCGCGCGGTCGCGTTCGTGTTCGGGATCGCGCTGCTCGTCCGCCGGCGGATGATCCGCGTCGGGCGCATCGCGCTCCGCACCATCGCCAGTATTTCGCGCGTCGGGCTCCCCACCGCGGTGACCGGCGTCGTGTTCGCGATCGTCTACGTGCTGCTCACGCGCACGACCACGCTGTTCGGCACTCCGGCCCTCGCCGCCCTTGGCGTCGGACAGCGCGTGGAGAGCTGGACCTTCATGATCGGCGTCGGTTTTGGCGCGGCCGCCGCCGCGATCGTGGGCCAGAACCTCGGCGCACGGCAGATCGACCGCGCCGAGTCGGCCGGATGGATCGCGACCGGGTTCGCGTCGATCGTGTGCGCGATTGGAGCCGTGCTCGAGTACACGGTCGCGCCGCAGTTCACGGGATTGTTCAGCCGGGATCCTGCGGTGATCGCGGAAGGCGCGCGCTATCTCCGGATCGCGGCGGTGTCGACGCTGTTCAGCGGCAGCGAGCTCGTATTGGAAGGCGCGCTGGGTGGTGCGGGCGAGACGCTGCCTCCGATGCTGACGTCGAGCACGTTCACGGTGCTCCGGCTACCGTTGGCCGCGTGGGCCGCGACCCGCTGGGGCACGGCGGGTATCTGGTGGACCATCTCGATCACGGCGATGGGGCGAGCGGTGGCCATGATGGCACTCTGGCGCTGGGGCCGGTGGAAGCGTAAGTCCGTGTGACCATGGCGTTGATCACGCTCCTGAGCGACTTCGGCACCGCCGACGGCT
>DASYXE010000289.1:0-4416 GCA_035935375.1 Gemmatimonadaceae bacterium
AAGATGCGAGTCAGCAGGGCGTGCACACAGTTGCGGAAGCTCCTCAAGGGAGAGGGGATTCACTCATGATCGATCAACCTGATCGCGATATGGCCGACGGCGAGCACGACGACGCCTTTGTCCGCGGTGTGGCCGACGCACTGCGCGCTGCCGAGCCGGCACGACCCGACCTCACCGAGCGGGTGATGCACCTCGTGCACTTCGACGAGCGTCGTTCGCGCTCGGTGGCGCGCGGGTGGTGGACGCGCCGCCGCACGATCCATATTTCGTATTCCGCGGTTACCGCCGTCGCGGCCGCGGTGATCCTCGGCGTCGCGGGCGCTCTCGCCGGGCGGGCCCTATCCGGCCCGCCTAACGCAGCGCACACCGTGGCCTCGGCGACGGCCAAGACCGACACCGTTCACATCGTCCGCTTCGTGCTCATGGCGCCATCGGCGTCGAGCGTCTCGCTCGTCGGTGACTTCAACGACTGGCAGCGCGGGGCTACTCCGCTGCGTCCGGCCGGCGCCGCCGGCGTATGGGCGGTGTCGTTGCCGCTGCCGCGCGGACTTCACCAATACGCCTTCATCGTTGACGGAACCCGGTGGACACCCGACCCCGCAACGTCCACGACCGTGACCGACGACTTCGGCACCACGACGTCTGTGATTGCCGTCGGTGACGCGACCTGACGATTCCGCCCAACGGCACCGCGTATCGATCATCGCATCGGTGCGCGCGGCCGGCTGCGTCGCTTTCGCCGTCACCTTTCTCGCGGCGGCCGTCACCCGGACGGCCGCCGCGCAACGCATCGATGCCACGTTGGACGCCGGTGCGGCAGGCATTCGATACAGCGACTCCATCAACGCCGGCGCGGCCGTGCTCTCGCCGAGCGTCCGCCTCTCGACACAAGCGCTCACGGTCGGCGCTACCGCCAGCTTCGCGGAGCTGAACAGCGGCACCTGGGCTGGACAGGGATCGTTAGGCGGAACGGTGTACGCGCCGTCGCTCGGACCGTTGCGCGGCGAGTTCGACATCGACGCCGCCGGCTCCGACCGTCAGGACGGTGAGCGAACGGGTCAGGTGGAAGGCTTCGCGCGCCTCGACCTCACGCGCGCGGCATGGGGCGCGTGGATAGGTGGTGGAACCGGTCGCGCGTGGGACGGATCGTCGGGACACTCCCTGGTCCTGGCCGACGCGGGCGTCTGGCTCGGGCGCCATGCGCTCACCGCCAGTCTCAGCGCCACGCCCACGACGATCGACGACAGCATCAACTATACGGACTTCGAGGCCGCCGCACGCTGGGCTCGCACGCGTCTCGAGCTACGCGGCTCACTGGGCGCACGCGCGGGGCATGCGCTCGCCGCCGCGTCGCGCGGCCGAACGTGGGGCTCGGTGGGTGCCGTGTATTGGCTGCGCCCGCGAGTCGGCGTCTCTGTGGACGCCGGCCTCTATCCGCCGGACATCGCGCAGGGTTTCCCCAACGGGCGCTACATCACACTCGGCTTGCGACTGAGCGTGCATCCTATGTGGCGGTCTCGAATCCCGACCAGCTCGGGCACCGACTTGAGCGAACAGCCTCACACGGATTCAGCGCACGCCGGCCTCATAGAAGAGTTCGGCGTCGAGAGCGCGGGAATGCAGCGCACGATCCGCGTGCATGCACCCGCCGCACGGCTGGTGGAATTCGCCAGCGACGTCACCAATTGGAGTCCTGTGCCTCTATCGCGCGATACCGCCGGGTGGTGGACGGGCACGTTCACCGTGGCGCCCGGGATTCACCAGCTGAGCTTGCGGGTGGACGGGCAGACTTGGATCGTGCCCCCCGGGTTCGTAAGCGTTACAGACGAGTTCGGAGTGACCGCGGGCCTATGGGACGTGCAATGACGGCAGAACCGCCCGCGTCAGGGCGCGGCAAAGATGGTGACGTGCCGTGTGTTACGAGGAGTCACACTCGCAGAAGGTTATCGATGCCGTCTGATCCCGTCGGCAATGGCGCCGGCGGGAACCGATCGAGGACCGAACCATGACATTGCATCGTTGGGCATCCGTGATTGCATTGTTAGGTGCGACGCTCGCGTCGTCGCTTGGCGCGCAGTCGCCCGGTGTTCCCGCTGCGCTCGATCCCGCGGTCAAGCTCCGCCAGGCGCTGCCCGCCGATGTGGCCGTGCGCGTGCTCGCGACGATCGCGGACGCGCGCGCACGTGGGCTCGCCGCGGACGCGCTCGAGCAACGCGCGCTCAAGTTCAGCGCTCGAGGCGTCGCGCCGGCCGACATCGCGCGCTCGGTGGCCGACCAGGCCCAACGCCAGGCGCAGGCGAAATCGTTGTTGGAAGCGGCGCGTGGCACGCCGGCGTCGCTGGACGAAATCGAGGCCGGGGCCGAAGCCATACGCGAAGGTGTCGATGGCGGTGACGTGAGCGACATCGCGAAGAGCGCGCCCTCGGGGCGTTCGCTCAGCGTTCCGCTCTATGTACTCGGCAGCCTCACGTCACACGGCGTCGCATCGTCGGACGCGCTCGCGCGCGTGAAGGAGCGCATCGCCGCGGGTGCGACCGATGCTGACCTCGAATCGCTTCCCGCACAGGCCGCGAGCACCGCCGCCGACGCCGGCGCGGCTCCGGGTCAGGTGAAACATGAGGCCGGCGACCACCCGGACAATGCCAACGGTACCGGAGTGGGCAATGGCCCGCCGCCGGGCATTCCCCGAAACGGAAATGGGAAGGCTAACGGTCACGGCAAGCAACCCGGTAAACCCTGAGGTCAGTATGATGCGTCTTGTCTCCCGGCGTGTCGCGCGCTACGCCGCGGCCGCCTTCGCCTTTCTTGCGTTAGGCACGGTCGCCTCCTGCGGCGGCGATGCGACCTCGTCCGCCGGACCGGCGCGCCTCTCGGTGTTGCTCACCGACGCGCCCGGCGACGTGAAAGCCGCCGTCGTCACGATCTCCGAGATCGACCTGCAGGGCAGCCACGGCAGCACCGTGCTCACGAACACGCCGGTGACCACCAACCTCTTGACCTTGGCCGGTACGACGGCCTCGTTGGTCTCGAAAGGCGTCGTGCCGCCCGGTACATACGCGCAACTGCGCTTCGTGATCACGGGCGGATACGTCGAAGTCGACAACGGCGACGGCACCTCCAGCATCTTCGCCTCGTCGCCAGACTACGCCGGGCTGCCGTCCGGTGCGCACGTGGCGGGCACGCTCAAGATGCCGAGCTTTGGACAGAGCGGTCTCAAGGTGAATCTGCCCGCCTCCGACGCGACGTTGACGAACGGCGAGAAAATCGTGCTCGTGGACTTCGACGTGTCGCAGAGCTTCGGCCACGCCGCGGGAAATTCCGGCCAGTGGGTGATGCACCCCGTCGTGACGGCCACCGACTTCGAGGTCACCGGGGGCCTAACGGTGGACGTGACGCTCGATCCTTCGGTGACGATGCCGACGGTGAACGGCTCGGTCCTCACCTTGGCCGACTTCGACGCCGTGCTCACGGCCAGCGACAACTCCACGCACCAGGTCGCGCTCGCCGACGCGGGCAACGGCACGTTCGAGGCGACGTTCCCGTTCCTGGCGCCGGGCGACTACTCGCTCGATTTCACGGCGCCGTCGGGCGTGACCTTCACGATGAATCCCACCGTACCGGCAACCGAGCACGTCGCATCGGGTGAAACGACGAAGGCGGCCTTCACGGTGACGGCGGTGCAGGTGAAGCCCTAGCCGGATCCGCCTAACGCTTCGCGGAGGCGTGGAACGCGGCGAGCGTCGTATCGCCCGGCGAGGCGGTCACGCCTAACGAAGTGGCGGCGTAGGAGCCCGAGCCGAGTATCGTCACCGTGTGGTGGCCCGCGCCGACCGATGCCACCAAGGGCGTCGCGCCCCGTGGAACGCCGTCGATGGCGACGAGCGCGGTGCCGCCGTCCGCGGTCACGCGAACGTAGGAGCCCGGCGCCGCGTTCCCCGGAAGGATGCGCGACATGAGACGGCTGAACCATGATTGGGCGCCTTTGAGCGCGCCCTTGCCCGACGCCAGCGCATCGCCCTTGGCGCCCGTCGTGTCGGTGGTGTTTCCCACCGATGCCGATGGGCCAAGGCGGACCGTGACGGGCGTTTTCGGTGTCGTCGCGGGAGTCGACGCGGTAGGCGTGCCGCTGTTCCCCGGCTGTCGCGCACCGGCTCGCGACGCCCGCGCCGTGGAACCGGGGGCCGAGCTGGATGCCGGCTGATTCGCACCGGATCGGTTAGGCGGTGCCGACGCCGGCGTCGATGTCGGCGAGCCGGTCGTCGGTGCCACGTTCAAGTCGACATGCGCCGACGGAACCGAGAACCGCCCGGCCACACTGCGCCACGCATCACGAACGGCTGCTCGGAACGGCGCGTCGACGACGACGGCGAGTCCAAACACGACCATGACCGTGCCGAACGCGGCGAACACACGGCG
>DASYXE010000290.1:0-4323 GCA_035935375.1 Gemmatimonadaceae bacterium
TCCGCCGGCCGGCCAGTCTTCCGCGAACGAGACGGATCACGGGATGCCGAGACGGTGGCGCGCGGCATCGGGGGTGATCACGAAGAGATGGTCGAGCACCGTGCCGGCCGCCTCGCGCAGCCCGAGTGCGTTGACGAGCGCGTCATTCGGGCCGCCGGCGAGGCCATCGGCGATGAGCGCGGCGCCCTGCGCGGCTTCCTTGGCCGTGTGGGCGAAGCCGGCCAGCCGCCGAACCGGCGCGAACGGGCTGAGCCTCAGGCGCAGCTCGCGTGTGATCTCGTCGGCGTGCGTTAGGCGGCCGGAGAGCAGAATCTCGTACGGGTGCGGCACGATGGTGCACAACGCGGCCACTGCCTTGACCGCGCTCTCGACGAGCGCGTCGCGCGCCAGCTGCTCGCGCTCCGTGCTCGGCGCCGCGACGCGCTGCACCGCGTCGGTGGCGCTGCCGATCACGCTCGCTGCGCCGCCGCCGCAGAGCGTGTCCTTGGTGACCGTGCCGGCGAGGAAAGCGACCTCGCCGTCGAGTGCGCCGGCGGCGCGCAGCCCCATCGGCCCCGCCGTGCCGCCCATGCCGTCGACGATGCGGCCGTCGCGCACGGCGATGGCCGCCGAGAACGCTCCGCCTAACTCGAGCAGCACGAACGACACGTCGGCGTAGGGGCAGCCGCGGCGTCGGGCCTGGTCGTGCAGGCCAAGGGCGGCGGCGCAGACCTTGTCGGCCGTGCCCATGTCGACGCGATTGATTTTCCGCGCCGCCGGCACCGACGTGAGGTGGATGACGCCCGGCGTGAACAGCACCGGCAGCTGCGCATCGCGCATGGCGCGCGCGAGCACGCGCAGGCCGCCGATGCCGCCGTGGTCGTCGCTCGCGGCGAGGTACGCGAGGCGGAGGTCGGCGTCCTCCGCGCGGTCGACGGGCGTGAGCGGCAGGCCGTAGCCAGAGGGTCCCGCGATGAGCGCGGCGCGTGCGTCACGGAGGAGCGCGATGAACGCGGGGACGTCGGCCAACGCCTGGGCGGTGGGCAGCGACCGGTCGAGAAACACGGCGCCATCCTGGAGCCCGCACAGATCGATGGTCACCGTACCGGGATCGATGCCGAGTGTGCGGGGCATGTGGTGCGCGATCCGAAGTCGGTGCGTTAGGCCGGAAGCCCTTCGGCGAGCTCGGCGATGGACTCCGCGTCGAGGATGGCGTCGGTGCGCTCGAACAGGCGCGCGATGCACGCCTTGTGGACTTTCATCTTGAAGCCGCCCACGCCGATCGCACCGAAGGCCGTGACGCCGTCGCGGTCCTTGGCGTCGTCGGTGACGTCGATGCCCTCGATGCCTAACGGAGGAACGGCGTTGAGGTCGCACGCGACGGCGAGGCCCTGGCGCTTGACCCACGCGCCGCGCGGCACGAGCAGCACGCCGGCGGGACCGGTGTTGAGGAGAATCTCCGGCTGCACGGCGTCGAGCACCTGCGCCGCTTCGGACGCGTTGCGCATGCACACCATGGCGACGTCCGCGCCGAACCGCGTCTGGATGTTCGAGCGGGCGCGCTTGCCTTCCTCATCGCGACGCGACGTGATCGTGACGTGCGCGCCGGCTTTGGCCAGCAGGCCGGCGACCCGCAATCCCACGGGTCCGGTGCCGGCGGTGACGAGCACCTTCCGATCCCGCACATCGCGCACGGCACGCGTGATCTTCACGACGGCGGCGACGGCCGTGGTATTGGATCCGTTCGAGTCCAACATCATCGAGACACGGAACGGGCCGAAGACGGCCTGTTGCGCCGCCGCGAGCAGCTTCTCGCCGACGGACATGTCACTGCCGCCGATGAATACGGCGGTGTTGCGGAGATCCTTTGGTCCTCGCGTGAAGATGCACCCGTAGATGAGATCGCGGACATCGCCTTCCGTGACTCCGCCGCGCTGCATGATGGCATCGGCGCCGCCGTCGTGTCCGACGACTTCGTCGAACGTGCTCGGGAGCCGGTTCGAATCGAGCTGGAGCAGGAGTTTTTTCATCCGGGCACCCATCGATGAACACGGGGCGCCGAGAAGCGCCCCGTGTGGTCGTGTCCATTCCGGCGTCGCCGTGGACCGCGTACGCAGCGACTCGCGTGCGCGGCCCAACGCTGCAATTATCCTTCCGCGCCGCTCGCGAACGGGTGACGGGCCGTCTTCTCGCCGGCGATGACATCGTCGATGCGCGGCTGACCTTTGAGCGCGCGCTCGAGCGCCTGTTTGGTCGCACGGTAGTTGAAGTCGAAGATCTTCTTGTCGTCCTTCGCGTCCCAGTGGATGAACACACCCACAAGGATGCAGTAGTCATCCACCTTGTCGCGCGGGATGACGCCGGACGACACCGAGTCGACGACCGCACGAGCGACGGCGGCCTGTGCGGGACCGAACATCTGCACGGCCTGCTTCGCTCCCTTGATCGTGACCTTATTGAAGAGGATGGTGTCGGGCTTCGCCGCGAGGTTGGGCGTCACGACGGCCAGGAGGCTGGTGAAGCCGTCCTTGTTGTTCGACAGCGCGCTCACGAACGCCTGTCCAGCGTGTCCCGATTTGGAGCCGATGATGAGATCGATGTGCGCCACCTCGTTCCCGTCGCCGATCAGGGATTCGCCGATGAAGAATTCCGCTGCCATGGGACCCACCTCCGTACCAAAGTGGTTGTAGAACGCACACGCGACCGCGTGGTTCGAGTGCACGGAGCCACGCTCGTCCCCTCCACCGACGCCATGAGGCGCGCCGGATGGACGCGCCTCACGGGAGGGTCTGGGGGATCGTGAACATGACGCCCCCTCGAGGATGTGTCAAGCACGAGAGATTGTGAGTGCAGGGCGCACGCAGAACGGATCGCCCGGCTGTCGACGGGGTTTCCCCGTTCCCCCGCGCCGTGCAAGTTTCGCGTATGCGCATTCCGATCGAGAGCTATCGTCTGTCCAACGGCCTCGTCGTCACACTATCGGAGGATCATACGGCGCCGATTGTCGCCGTGAACCTGTGGTACCGCGTTGGATCCGCCAATGAACGCGCGGGCCGAACCGGATTCGCCCACCTGTTCGAACACATGTTGTTTCAAGGCTCGGAGCACGTCGCGGCCAACGAGCACTTCGAGTTGATCCAACGCGCAGGCGGCACGCTCAACGGTTCGACGTGGTTGGACCGCACGAACTACTACGAGACAGTCCCCTCCAACGAGCTCGCGCTCGCGTTGTGGCTCGAAGCGGACCGAATGGGTGCGCTCTTGCCCGCGATGACGCAGCACAAGCTCGACACCCAACGCGACGTGGTGAAGAACGAGCGTCGGTGGAGCATGGACAACCAGCCGTATGGGACGTGGTCGGAGCGGCTGCCGGCCCTCACGTACCCGGCGAGTCATCCGTTCCACCATTCGCTCATCGGTTCGATGGAGGATCTGTCGGCCGCGAGCCTCGAGGACATCGCGACATTCTTTTCCACGTATTACCGCCCCGACAACGCCGTGCTTTCGATTGCGGGTGATGTCGATCCGCGCCAGGCGCGCGCGCTCGTCGAGCAGTACTTCGGCGCGATCCCGCGCGGCGCATCTCCCATTCCGCCGCTCGCCGACATGCGGCTTCCGTCGCTGTTCGGCGACTGGCGACGTGAAGTCGTGCCCGACCTGGTGATGGTGCCGAGGCTGTTCCTGGCGTTCCGCGCGCCGGTGTACGGCACGGACGCGTACTACGACGGCAGCGTGTTGGGCGCGATCCTCGGCATGGGCAAAGCGAGCCGGTTGCAGCGGGAGCTGGTGCGTGAGCGCGAGATCGCCAGCGAGGCGACCGCGTTCACGTTCGATCTCACGCAAGGCGCCGACCTGTTGGTGATCGACGCAACGGCGCGGCCCGACGTGTCGAGCGAGGCACTCGAGGCGGAAGTGGCGCGCGAAGTCGATGCCGTGCGCGCGGGCGGCGTGAC
The DNA here is from genome assembly GCA_035935375.1 of Gemmatimonadaceae bacterium. Taxonomy (GTDB): domain Bacteria; phylum Gemmatimonadota; class Gemmatimonadetes; order Gemmatimonadales; family Gemmatimonadaceae; genus JADGGM01. The sequence continues at coordinate 3,933 of DASYXE010000290.1, forward strand.
GGCCGCCGAAGTGGAGCGCGCGGTGGCCCTCATCGAGACGGCGTTCGTGGCGTCGCTGCAGTCGGCCGGCGAGCGGGCGGACAAGCTGTCGATGTTCGCCGCGATGTTCGGTGATCCGGGGCTGCTCAACGAGCAGACCGACCGCTATCGCGCGGTGACGGCGGAGCGCGTGAGCGCGTTCGCGCGCGAACGGTTAGGCACGAACAACCGGGCCAGCCTGCTGTACGTCCCGGAGGACGGCGACGAGGGGCAGCCCGACGAGACCGAGGCCGCCACGGGAGCAACGCGGTGACCGGCGCGCCGTTTGCGTTAGGCGCAGCGCCGCCGCCGGCCGCACGGCCGGCCGCCGCGCCGCCCAAGCCGTACCGGTTTCCGCGCTTCGAGATCGCCA
>DASYXE010000291.1:0-6145 GCA_035935375.1 Gemmatimonadaceae bacterium
ACGGGCAAGGTGCGCATTAAGCAGGTCCGGAGCGGGATCGGTCATCCCGCCGAGATGCGCCGGACGCTCGAGTCGCTCGGCCTGCGCCATCACCAGGACGAGGTGGTGCGGCCGGATTCGCCGTCGCTGCGTGGTCAGATCAAACACGTGCGTCATTTGGTAACCGTGACGCCGGTGAAGGAGTAAGCACAGTGGCCAAGGAACATCGCGAGACGTCCGCGCCGGAGCACATCGGGCTGCACAACCTGGTACCGGCCCCGGGATCGCACCGGAACCGGAAGCGGTTAGGCCGCGGTCCGGGGTCCGGCACGGGCAAGACGTCGGGCAAGGGCAACAAGGGCATCAAGGCGCGCGCCGGTCATCACGGACCGGGCGGCAACAAGCCGCACTTCGAGGGCGGCCAGATGCCGCTCACGCGCCGGCTACCCAAGCGCGGCTTCACCAATCCATTCCGTGTGGAGTCGCAGGTCGTGCACCTGGGTGACATCAACGAGTTGGCGACGAAAGACGAGATCACGGCCGACGTGCTCATCGAAGCGGGATTGATCCGGAAGGGCAAAGGACCCGCGAAGCTGCTGGCGAACGGCGCGCTCACGCGCGCGGTGACCGTCCGCGGCATTCGGATGAGTGCAGCGGTGCGTGACCGTATTGTCGCGGCCGGAGGCCGCGTCGAGGACTGACATGGCGCAGGACAACGCAGCGGCTCAGCTCGTCGGCAACATCTTCAAGACGCCGGAACTGAAGTCGCGTATTGGCTTCACGCTGCTGGCGTTGATCATCTATCGCGTCGGCTCGCACATCACGGCGCCGGGCATCGACACGCAGGCGCTCATCGATTTCTTCAAGAGCCAGCAGGCGGGCGGCCTCCTCGGCCTCTACGACCTGTTCGTGGGCGGCGGCCTCTCGCGCGCGACGCTGTTTGCGTTAGGCATCATCCCCTACATCTCGGCGAGCATTGTGTTCCAGATCCTCGCCGCGGTGCTGCCGAGCGTCGAGAAGCTGCAGCGCGAGGAGCAGGGCCGGAAGAAAGTCGAGCAGTGGACCCGCTACATGACGGTCGGCATCTCCATCATGCAGGCGTGGGGATACGCGCTGTTCACCGAGTCGCTGCAGGGCGCCGTGGCGCACCCGGGCATGGCGTTCCGCATCCAGATGACGCTGTTCCTCACGGCCGGCGCCATCTTCGTCATGTGGTTAGGCGAGCAGATCACCGAGCGCGGCGTCGGCAACGGCGCGTCGCTCTTGATCTTCTTCTCGATCATCGAGCGGTTCTGGCCGGCCATTGTGCAGACGTTCGGCTTCCTGTCCACCGGCGCGCTGTCGCCGTTCAAGCTCGTGGTGCTCGGGGTCGTGATGGTCGGCGTCGTCGCGGGCACGGTGGCCGTCACCGTCGCCGCGCGGCGCGTGCCGATCCAGATTCCGCAGCGCAGCGTCGCGCGCGGCCGGCAGCGCGAGTCGTCCAAGAATTTCATCCCGTTGCGCATGAATGCGGCGAACGTGATGCCGATCATCTTCGCGCAAACGGTGATCGTAGTGCCGGGCACGCTGGCACAGTTCGGGAGCCGGGCGCCGTGGGCACAGACCATGGCCGAGATCCTCAATCCCGGCACGTGGGAATACTACGTGCTGATGGCGATCCTGATTCTGTTCTTCACGTACTTCTACACGGCGATCATTTTCAATCCGATCGACATCGCGGAGAACCTGAAGAAGCAGGGCGGTTTCATTCCAGGCGTGAAGCCAGGCGCCAAGACAGCGGAATACATCGAGAAGGTGATGTCGCGCATCACGTTCCCGGGCGCCGTCTTCCTGACGTTGATCGCGTTGCTGCCGATCTGGATCATCGATCTCATCAACGTTCCGTTCCGCTTCGGCGGCACGTCGCTCTTGATCGTGGTCGGCGTGGGATTGGACACGCTCGCGCAACTGCAGCAGCACCTGTATCTGCGCAAGTACGATGGGTTCATGAAGAAGGGTCGCGTGCGATTCCGCGGCCGGGCGACGACGTACTGAGCGCACCCCTCATGTTCGGCGACTGGGAGCGGATGGACACATGAACATCGTGTTGCTCGGCCCTCCCGGCGCCGGGAAGGGTACGCAAGGCGAGCGCGTCGCGCGCGAGCTCGAGATCCCCAAGCTGGCGACGGGCGATGTGCTGCGGGAGGCCGTTAGGCAGGGGACGCCCCAGGGCCTCGAGGCCAAGCGCTACATGGACAAGGGCGACCTCGTCCCCGACTCCGTCATCCTCGGCATCATGAAGGAGGCGCTGGCCAAACCGGACGCCGCCCGCGGCGTGGTGTTGGACGGCGTGGTGCGCACGGTGCCCCAGGCGGAAGGCCTCGCGCGCGTGCTGGCCGAGTTGGGCCGCAAGCTCGACGTCGTCCTGGTGTTCGACGTGGACGAGGAAGAGCTGGTGCGCCGCTTGAGCGCGCGCACGGTGTGCGAGCGTTGCCAGACGCCCTACACCGGCCGGGCGCCGGGAAGCGCCTGCGAGAAGTGCGGCGGCAAGTTGGTGCGCCGCAAGGATGACGAGCCGGACGCGATCCGCACGCGCATGCGCGCGTACCGCGATCAGACGGCGCCGGTCATCGAATGGTATCGCGCGCGCGCGCGGGATGCCGCGTTGCGCGGTCAGCACGCCGCGCGGGTGGTCACCGTCGATGCGATCGGCGCGATGGACGACGTCACAGCCCGGGTGCTGACAGCGTTAGGAAAATGATTCAGCTCAAGTCGCCGCGCGAAATCGAAGTGATGGCCGAGGGCGGCAAGATTCTCGCGGACACGGTGACGATGTTGTCCAAGCACGTCGAACCGGGGATGTCGACGCTCGACCTGGACGCACTGGCCGAGGGCTTCATCCGGTCGCACGACAATGCGGTGCCGGCGTTCAAGGGACTCTACGGCTTCCCGGGCTCCATCTGCACCTCGATCAACGAGGAGATCGTGCACGGGATCCCATCGCGGAAGCGCGTGCTGCGCGAGGGCGACCTCGTGTCGATCGACGTGGGCGTCGGCTACAAGGGCTTCTTCACCGATTCGGCGGCGACAGTCGCGGTGGGCGAGACCGATGAGGAGTCGCGGCGGCTGCTGGCGGTGACGGTGGAGGCGCTGGAAGCCGGGATCTCAGCCGCGACCATGGACAACCACATCGGCGACATCGGCGCGGCGATCCAGCACGTGGTCGAGGAGGCGGGGTTTAGCGTGGTCCGCGAGCTCGTTGGGCACGGCATCGGGACAGAGTTCCACGAGGAGCCGCAGGTGCCTAACTACGGCAAGCCCAAGCGGCTGATGAAGCTGACGCCCGGTCTGACGATCGCGATCGAGCCCATGGTGAACGCGGGCGCGCCCAAGACGCGCACGATGCCGGACCGGTGGACGATCGTGACGGCCGACGGGTCGCGGTCGGCGCACTTCGAGCACACAGTGGCGATCACAGATCGGGGGCCGAGGGTCCTGACACGGCGGTCGGCCTGAGTCCGGCACGCTCGTGTGGGTGACGCTCCGAACAACCTCACAACAAACTGCTTTGAAGGATAACAAAAGTGAAACTAAGGATGACAAAAGTGATCGTTCTGCGCGCATGAAAGTGCGGTAGCGCGATGGGAGGAACAGAGCCGTTGTTTTTCAACAACAACAAGGCATGTTTTATCCGTTAGGCAACGTACTTTCCCCCGGTGCAGAACGATCACTTTTGTCATCCCTCAGTTTCGCTTTTGTTATCCTTCAACGCAGTTGTCGTTGACAAAAGTGATCGTTCTGCGCGGATGAAAGTGCGGTAGCGCGATGGGAGGAACAGAGCCGTTGTTTTTCAACAACAACCAGGCACGTTCTATCCGTTAGGCAACGTACTTCCCCCCGGTGCAGAACGATCACTTTTGTCATCCCTTAGTTTCACTTTTGTTATCCTTCAAAGCAGTTGCCGTTTTTGATGCCCCTTGTAGACGAGTCCATCCACAGTCTAGCTAGATATGCCGCTCGACCTCGGCCGTGACGCGCGCGGCGGCGGCTGACGTCTCGCGCACGAATTCGCTCGCGGCGTCGATGAGCGCGCGGCCCTTCGAGGGATCCGAGAGCGCGGCGACATTGATGCGGACGTTGTAGGCGGCGCCGCGGCACGCCGCGTCGGCGAGCAGCGCGGAGACGCCGGCGTCGGACACGGCGCTCGGATTCCCCTTGACGGCCACGAGCTCGGCGAGCGCGGCAACGGCCGCACAGGCGCGCGCCGTTTCGAGCGGCACTTCGCTCGCGCCGATGAGCGCGGCGGTGATCGCAGCGTCGCGTTGAGCGCGCTGCTCCGGCGCGTCTTTGGGCAGCTTGTACGCGGCCGAGACCGCCGCGTACGATTGCGCGTCGAGGGCGACGAGCTGCTGGAGGCGCGTCACCAGCGCGGCGGCGCGCGAACCGGCGTCGCGCATGTCCGCCTCGACGTCCGCGAATTTCTTTTTGCCCGCGGTGAGACCGGCGACCATCTGCGCGAGCGCGGCGGCGAGCGCGCCGGCGTACGCGGCCACGCTGCCCCCGCCCGGCGTGGGCGTCGGGGCGGCGACGGCAGCCACGAGATCTCCGTTAGGCGCACCCACGGGCGCGTCGCCCGTCTGCGCGGCACGCACGCGGCGCTCGAACACCTGCTCCGGCGTGAACTGCGCGAGCCGGAGATGGCGCACGGCCGCGTCGAAGAGGACGCGCTCGGGTACGAGGCCCACGATTTCGCTCCACGTCACGGGCACGCCGGCGGCCGCGGCTTCCATCGCCACCGTGTCGAACGCGCGGTAGGGCGGCGTCTGATCGATGTCGACGAGGTTCATCGACACCTGCGCCTGTCCATCCACCTCGAGGCCCAGCGCTTTCACGTAGCGCAGGCCACCCGATGACCCGCGCACCGCCTTCGCGATGCGCTTGGCCTCGGTCACGTGCGACGCGTCGCCCAGGTACACGTTGTAGGCGACGAGGAACGGGCGCGCGCCGATCGCCACGGCGCCTGCCGTGGGATGCACGGTGCGCGGGCCGAAGTCCGGCGTGCGTGCCGGATTCGTGCCGATCTCGGCGCGAATGCCCTCGAACTGGCCGCGCCTCACGTCGGCGAGATTCTCGCGCTCGGGACGCGTGGCCGCCCGCTCGTACAGGTAGACCGGGATGCCCAGGTCGCGTCCAACGCGTTCGCCTAACTGGCGGGCGAGGGCCACGCACTCGTCCATGGTGGTTCCCTCGAGCGGGACGAATGGCACGACGTCGGTCGCGCCCATGCGCGGATGCTCGCCGCTGTGGCGCGTGAGGTCGATGCGATCGGTGGCCACCCGCATGCCCGCGAACGCGGCATCCGCGACGCGCTCGCGCGGCGCGACGAACGTGATCACCGAGCGGTTGTGCGACTCATCGGACGACACATCGAGTACCACCGCGCCCTCGACGGCGGCGATGGCATCGCGAATCGCCTGGACGACCTCGGGCCGGCGGCCTTCGCTGAAGTTCGGGACGCATTCGACGAGCGGCATGGCGGGGCTGCTTGCCTAACGGCCGCGCTGGCCTGACCGCGCCGCGGTGTTTCGCGGCTTGCCGGGATTCTTGGGCGCGGCGGAGCGCTGCTCCCGGACCGGCACGGGCGTGCCCTTGGGGGCGCGATCGCGTCCGAACTGCGGAATCGGCGCAGCTGTGCGTTTCTTCTTCATGGGTGGAAGATGATCCGTCGGCGGAGCGTGCGCCAGCCTCGTACTACACGTAGCGTCCGATCGCCATCGCGCCGGCCGCGACGATGAGCAGCACACTGGCGATCCGCGCCGCCGCCGCCGCACGGCCGCGCAACTTGGCGGAGAGGCCAAGCAGGGCCTGCCGCTCTTCGTTCGCTTGCGCCTCTTCCGCTTGCTGCGCGGTCGAGGTCGCGCGTTTCATCGACGGCGAGATCACCAGCATTCCGATGAACAACGTGAGCAGCGCGCACACTCCGCCAAAGCCTAACGTGATGCCCATGGGCGACGAGTTGAATCCGGGCGCCATGCGGGTTGCGCGCACGTAGAGCCAGAGGCCGCTCAACACGGTGAGCAGGGCGATGATGGGAAACACCGTCAGCAGGCGGCGGCGCTGCAGGACCGCCGTCACCTTGCCTCCATCTGGTCCGGTCTCGGCGAGCGACGGAAGGAGGTAGAAGGCA
>DASYXE010000292.1:0-4998 GCA_035935375.1 Gemmatimonadaceae bacterium
GGAAACAGGTGTCACCCCGCACCGACTCGGATCGAGGGATCACAGCACATGCGATTGGTCATCGCCGTCCCGGCGTATCGTGTCGCGCGGGTGCGGAATGTGGCGCCACCGGGGTGCGCCGCAACGTGCATAGCACGACTCGCCCACCTCGACACGGCGATGCGCGCGACAAGCGCCGACATCGCCATCGTCGATCCCCTGCTCGACCAGCCGCTCGACGCGGCCCTGCTCCTCCAAACGGTGCGCAGCCATCCGTGCGCGCGGTGGCTCCTCTATACGCAGTTGCGGCCGGATACCGCGCGCCTGTTGCTCGACCTGGGCGGCGCCGGCGTGCGCACCGCGGTGTTCGCGGGCGTCGACGACTCGGCGCACCACTTGGGCGCCGTGTTAGGCGAGCTCGTGCGCGACTCGATCACGCACCGCGCGCAGGCGCGTCTCATGGCGCTGCTCGCGCCGCTGCCGCGCCGGCTGCGCGGGGCCGTCGAGCAGTGCATCCGCGACGATGATGCGCGCGCCGACGTATCGGTACTCGCGGCGCGCGCGTGCATGACGCGGCGCACGGTCGAGCGGCATTTCATGCGTGCCGGCTTGCCGACGCCCAAGATCATCCTGCGCGCCGCGCGCGTGCTCACGGCGTACCGGCTGCTCTACGACGGCACCCGCACGTGCAACGGCGTGGCCAAGACGCTGGGCTACGGCAAGGTGAGCACGCTGCGCGCGCACTTGAAGCGCACGTTCGGCGTCCACGCCCGGGCGCTCCAGCACGCGCCCACGCCGGAGATCGCGATCGAAGCGCTGCTCGACCAGCCCGTCGCGCGGCACGGCCGCGGCGCGGCGTCCTTTCCGCCGGCAGCGGCGTTGCGTTAGGCTACTGGCCCGCGCCGTGGTAGGTCACGCGCCACACGCGGCCGTGCGAGTCGTCGGCAATGTAGAGCGCACCATCCGGCCCGACTGCCACGCCGGCCGGCCGGTGCGCCGCGGCGTCGGGCTGCTTGTTCGCGCCCGCGAATCCGTCGGCGAAGACCTCGTACGCGCCGCTCACGGAGTCGCCCTGGAACGGAACGAACGCCACCAGGTAACCAGCCTGCGGCAGCGGCGCGCGATTCCACGAACCGTGGAAGGCGATGAACGCGCCGCCGCGATAGCGCGACGGGAACGATGAGCCCGAGTAGAACGTGAGGCCATCGGGCGCCCAGTGTCCCGGGAAGAACTCAGCCGGCGCGCGCTTCGTGGTGCATACGCCGTCTTTCTTGCCATCGCCGCCGTACTCGGGCGCGAGCACGAGTTTTTTCTGCGAGCCGTCGAAGTAGCAGTACGGCCATCCGAAGTCGGCCCCGCGTTCGACGTGCAGCAGCTCCTCCGCCGGGAGCTCGGCGCTCTGCTCGTTCGTGTAGTGCTCCGGCCAGTTGCCGGAGAGCTGGTCGCGGCCGTGCTGCGTCGCGAACAGCGCTCCGTTAGGCGCGATGGCAATGCCGACCGCGTTGCGGATGCCGGTGGCGAAGCGCGCCGATGGCGAGAAGTGCTGGCCCGTCCTGTTGCCGTCGTAGCGCCAGATGCCGCCGCGGGTCGCCAACTCCTTGCACGGCTTGTGACCCGGCGAATGGAGCGTGCGATCTTTGATTTGACACGCATTGGTCGCCGAGCCCATTTCCACGAAGATGGCGCCGGACGAATCGACCGTGAACGCATGCATGGGATGGTTGCCGCCTAACGGCATGCCGGACAGGATCACCTGCGGCTTGCCCGTTGGCACGATGCCGGAGCTCGGCATCGCGTAGCGCTCGATGCGGTCGGACTCTTCGGCGTAGAGGTAGGTGCCGTGGAGGGCGATGCCGGTGCCGCCGTGGCCGCCGGCCTTGGCGCTGTCGCCGAAGGTGGCGGTGACGTCGGCGTGTCCGTCGCCGGTGGTGTCCTGGAGCGCAACGATGGCGCCGCCCGTCCATGCGCTGTCGTTGTTGCCCCCTTCGCCGCCGCGGCGCGGGTGCCAGGTATTGACGTACACGACTCCGTTAGGCGCGACCACGAGGTGGCGCGGGTGGTCGAGCTTGTCGGCGAACACGGAGGCACAGAAGCCGGTGGGCAGCGTGATGCCGCCGTTGCCGGCGTCGCACCCTTTGGGGACCGCGGGCGTCGCGGTGGAGTCCGACGCCGCCGCGGTCGTCTTGTCGTGCGATCCGCCGCAGGCGGCGATCGCGAGCACCGCGAACGTCAGCATCGTACTCCGCCCTGCCCTCACTCGCATTGAAGCCCTCATGACCGCTCCTCGAAGCAAAGGTTGTTCGACGTTGCATCGCGCCCGAGTCGATAAAACGCACAGTCGAGCGATGAGAATCTACACGTCGGTCGCGCTGGGAAGCCAACCGCGTGTCTGCACGAACCAGCCCGCGTTATGGGTGCGGATTCTCTACCCGAGGATGGCCATCCACCCAAACACCAACGCAAGGGCGAGCATCACGGCCGACGCGAAGACGTTGAACGGCGTCACTCCGGGCTCGAGCACGCTTCGGCCCGGGTTCTTGGGGTCATAGTGTACATCGACCACGGTATCGCGCCGGTAGCGCTGCATGTGCAGCGTCGCCGCGTAAGGGAGGGTACTCTCATCGAAGGTCGACGATGCGTAAGTCAGATTGTCGCCATCCTACGCTTTGCCATCGACTGAGTAAGTATATCTGACGGACTCGTAGACCGCCGTGGTCGCGCGCCAGGGCGCTTTCAGAGCACTTCGTGTTCTCGCGTCGAGCACCCGGCCCTTGACCACTGGCCATGACCGGCACACTCGGCCTAGAAAAACGTTGCGGGCGGACACGCAGAACACTGCCCCGAAGGAACAGGCACCGAGTAGGTATGCGATGCGAGAGCCATCCGATGACAGGGTCATGCCGAGGACGATGTACAAGGAAGCCGATGGACATTGGTCACCACACCGACCGCTAATTTAGCGATATGCGACGCACCTTCTTGTCGCTGGTGATTAGCAGCAGCGCGATTGCGTGCATGGCGCACAGCTCCGGTCCGATTCACGAGCCGCTTGGCGAGGCGCACGAGGCTTCGACGCAGATAGCCCGAGTCGTCGGGTTGCCTAACATAGAGGCGACGGTGAGAACTGCGCCAATCGAGCACCGGTTCGAGGTCCTGTGCAGCGGATGCTTGCCCGACTTTTTGTTCAGGATCCAGCAAGATCCGCGCGGACGCGTGCATGGCGAGGTGTTCGTGCTCTGGTTCGCGCCTCCGCCTGATGATGATACGTCGGCGGCTGCTCGCAACGTGCGTCGTCGGCCTCGCTGGTGCGCCGGCCCATTGCAGCCTGCAGCGACCACGACGAAGCAGGACGATTCCGAGCCATATTCATGGTGTCGGGCGCGCATCAAACGTTCGACAGATTGGCGGCAAGCCTTGGCCACTCTCGATTCGTTGGGCATCACCAAGGTAGGCAGCGCCGCAAAATACAAACCGGCGCCTCCGTCAACGCAGGTGCCGCTTGGCGCCCCAACCGGGTGCAGTGATTTGGCCGGCGCGGAGCTCGAGCTGGAATCCCGCGACGCGGCTGGCGTGCGACGGGCCGACTTCTGGTGCCTCGAGAACGCCAGGGGCGCCGAATTCCAGCGGGCCGCGGCTGCGGAGCGCTTGCTTTTGTCCCTCGTGCCGGGAGCCAGCTGATCCGTCCACGACGCTGCCTGCCTAACGGTGGAGCGCCCTGTGTGTCCGCATTACCGGCACTGTCGAGAGCAGTTGTATGAGCGTTCCTCGATGACAGGATTGCGTCGGCATCGCGTCGTCAAGAGCGAGCGGCGCGCCGGCATGAAGAATCGACACGCGGTCGCACGACGCGTCGCGTACTTGACCCGCCCCGGCCGCCGTTATGATATTGGTAATAACCTTATGGGGACCCACAACATGGTAAAAGACACGGTACTGCGCCCGTTCGGCAACTCGTCCGGCGTGACGATTCCCAAGGCGATGCTGGACCGAATGCACGTCGGAAATGGTGATCGCCTGCATCTCGTCGAGACGGACAAAGGGGTGCTCATCACGCCGTTCGATCCAAACTTCGAGAAGGCGATGACGGCGTACGGGGTGGTTGCGGCGAAATTCAGGAATGCACTGCGAGAACTGGCGAAGTGAAGCGAGCACCGACCTGGGTGGATCGGTCCGTCGTCGAGGCGATGCACGATGCGCAGGTCGCGGAGCACGGCGGGTTCTACGGCGTGCGAGACGAAGGTCTCTTGGAGTCCGCGCTTGCACGCCCCCGTGATCGCTTCAACTACGATCAGTCGGCGGACCTGTGTGCGATCGCCGCTGCGTACGGATTCGGGCTGGCGAAGAACCACGCGTTCGTCGATGGCAACAAGCGCGTCGCTCTGGTGACGATGGGCGTCTTCCTGGTATTGAACCACCTCATGATCAAGGCAGACGAGCCGGAAATTGTCACGGTGATGCTCGGTGTTGCCGGCAGTTCGATCTCCGAAGACGAGCTCGCGGCGTGGCTGCGTGCCCACACCAAGCGGCTGTGAGCGCAGAACGACTCATCGTTGTAGCTTTACGCCGCTAGAGGGCCCTTAGCTCAGTTGGTTAGAGCAGCGGACTCATAATCCGACGGTCCCAGGTTCGATCCCTGGAGGGCCCATCATTGCTTGGCACATCGATCGACGTGAATTCGGCATCGTGCGTGGTCGTTCAGTCCTTGTACGGATCGAACTCGTCCGCGCCGGCCATCACTACGATCAGCGGCCGCAGCGTGTGCAGCACCTCGATCGTGCCCTCCTGCGCCGCGAGCACATCGGGCAGCCGGCGGTACACGTGCGGACTTTCGTCGAGTCCTCCGCCGCGAAGCACCACACCTTTCTCGCGAACCCACTCCTTCATCATCTCCTGCGACACCCGACCCGGACTGATCACCGCGCCGGTTGTCCGGTTTCGCTTGCCCGCTGCCGCCGTACGCGACATCGCGCGACCGGCGCCGTGTACCGTGGAGAACAGCGCCGCGCGCTGGGCCGCCTC